>DATEMP010000128.1:0-2716 GCA_035275545.1 Candidatus Eiseniibacteriota bacterium
CCCACGTGCCCCGCCGCTACGTGTGCCCGATGCTCTGCGAGCCGGGGCGCGTCTACCAGCGGCCGGGGGACTGCCCGGTGTGCGGGATGGACCTCCAGCTGGTCACCAGCGAGCGCTACAGCGTCGAGGTGCGCCCCGAGCGGGCCCCGGTCCGGGCCGGACGCCGGGTGACCCTGGTGTTCCGCATCCGCGATCCGGCGGGGTTCGAGGTGAAGGACCTCGAGGTGGTGCACGAGAAGCTGCTTCATCTCATGGTGGTGTCCGACGACCTCTCCGAGTTCGATCACGTGCATCCGGTGCGGCAGGCGGACGGCCGCTTCACGCTCGTGCACACGTTCCGGAACGGCGGGCGCTACACGCTCTACCACGACTTCACGCCGCCCCAGGTCGGCATGCAGGTGGTGCCGGTCGAGGTCGAGGTCCAGGGGGCGAGGCGGGCGCCGCGTCCGCTGGTCGTGGACGACAAGCGGATCGGGCGCGCCGAGGGGATCGACGTCAAGCTCACCCACACCGGTCTCGCCCCGGCACTCGGCTGCGGTTTCGCGTTCTGGTTCAGCCGCGACGGGAAGCCGGTCGCGGATCTCGAGCCGTTCCTGGGAGCGATGGGGCATCTGGTCATCATCAGCGAGGACCGGCGGGCCTACATCCACAGCCACCCGACCGAGGCCAACGCCACGCCGGGGCCGATCGTCCAGTTCGCGATGACCTTCCCGCGCACCGGGCTCTACAAGGCGTGGGGGCAGTTCCAGCGACGCGGCAAGGTGCTCACCGTGCCGTTCGTGGTCCGGGTCACGGCCAGCGGCCACCTCGACGAGCCGCCGCCCGCGGAGGACGCGACGCGCCGCTGAGCCGGCGCGCCGCGCGAGAGTGCGGGCGCTTGGACGCGCGGCTTGGACCCTCCGGGGCGCCCGACCTATACTGCGGCGCCTTCGTGCATCCACCCTTCTCCTGGGAGCATTCGTGACCGAGACCCGCGACTCCGGCCAGTTCGTCGAGGACCTGACCGACCAGAGCGACGATTTCGGGCGCTGGTACACCGAGGTGGTGCGCAAGGCGCAGCTCGCCGACTACGCGCCGGTGCGCGGTTGCATGGCGATCCGCCCCTACGGCTACGCGCTGTGGGAGCACATGCAGCGCCTGCTCGACGCCCGCATCAAGGCGACCGGGCACCAGAACGCCTACTTTCCGATGCTCATCCCGGAGTCGCTCCTCCAGCTCGAAGCCGACCACGTCGAGGGTTTCGCCCCGGAGTGCGCGTGGGTGACGCATGGCGGCAGCGAGGAGCTCGAGGAGCGGCTGGCGATCCGGCCGACCAGCGAGGCGATCATCGGCCGCATGTACTCGCGCTGGATCGAGTCCTATCGCGACCTGCCGGTGCTCATCAATCAGTGGTGCAACGTCATGCGCTGGGAGAAGGTCACGCGGCTGTTCCTGCGCACCACCGAGTTCCTGTGGCAGGAGGGACACACCGCGCACGCCACCGCCGAGGAGTGCCAGGAGGAGGTGCTGCGCATGCTCGAGGTGTACCGCGACTTCGTGGAGAACGAGCTGGCGATCCCGGTCTACGCCGGCCCCAAGAGCGCGGCGGAGAAGTTCGCGGGGGCCGAGATGACCTACTGCATCGAGGCGCTGATGCGCGACGGCAAGGCGCTCCAGGCCGGCACGTCCCACAATCTCGGCCAGCACTTCGCGAAGGTGTTCGACATCACCTTCCAGGACGAGCAGGGGAAGCGCCAGTACGTCCACCAGACCTCGTGGGGCATGACCACCCGGCTGATCGGCGCGATCATCATGACCCACGGCGACGACCAGGGCCTGAAGCTGCCGCCGCGGGTCGCGCCGGTGCAGGCGGTGATCGTGCCGATCTGGCGCAAGGACGAGGA
Organism: Candidatus Eiseniibacteriota bacterium; assembly: GCA_035275545.1. Lineage (GTDB taxonomy): Bacteria > Eisenbacteria > RBG-16-71-46 > RBG-16-71-46 > RBG-16-71-46 > WS-11. The sequence goes on from DATEMP010000128.1 coordinate 1,884, forward strand.
GCGTGCCGCGGTCACCGCGTTCATCGGCCGCGTCAAGGCGGCGGTGGGGGAGCGCGCGCGCCTGTGGGTGGACGACCGCGACCAGTACACGCCGGGCTGGAAGTACAACGAGCACGAGCTGCGCGGCGTGCCGGTGCGCCTCGAGGTGGGGCCGAAGGACGTCGCCAAGGAAGCGGTGATGAGCGTGCGTCGCGACACCCGCGCCAAGGAGTCGATCCCGCTCGCCGCCCTGCCGGAGCGACTCCCGACGCTGCTGGAGGAGATCCAGCGCGACCTGTTCGCGGCGGCGCGCACGTTCCGCGACGAGAACACCGCCACCGCGCACACGGTCGCCGAGCTCGAGGCGCACTTCGCCGGGAAGCGCGGGTTCGTGGCGGTGCCGTGGGACGGGACCGCCGCGTTCGAGGCCGAGGTCAAGGAGAAGACCGGGGCGACCCTGCGCTGCGTTCCGCTCGATCAGACGCCGTGGTCCGGGATCGCGCGCGCCGGCCAGAGCGTGGCGCTGTTCGCCCGCGCCTACTGATCCGGGACCGGCTCCCGTGGATCCGGCTCCAGTCGTGAGCGACCTCGGGCGCATCCTGATCCGCATCCCGAACTGGCTGGGCGACGCGCTCATGGCGCGGCCGCTGCTCCACGCCGTGCGGCGCGCGCATCCCCGGGCCGATATCCGCGCGGTGGGGCCCAGGCCCCTGCTCGACCTCCTGCGCGAGGACGCGCAGCTGGACGGCATCGACCCGTGGCCCCCGAAGGGCGCGGGGGCGCGTGCCGCACGCGCGGCGCTGGCGTCGGGGCTCTCCTCGTGGCGCCCCGACGTGGCGCTGATCCTGCCGTTC
>DATEMP010000129.1:0-4328 GCA_035275545.1 Candidatus Eiseniibacteriota bacterium
GCACGGCGGCCGCCGCGGTCACCGCGGTGGTCGCCGAGGCGCGCAGCGGCGACACCGTGCTGACGCTGGGTGCGGGCGACGTGTGGAAGTTGGGCGACGAGGTGCTGCGGCAGCTCGGCGCCTCGGTCGCCGCGGGAGGGAGGCGCTGATGGGTGCCTACCAGGGCCGCGCGCTCGAGCCCGCCGCCGCGCGCCGCAGGCGGCGCAAGGTCACGGCACTCCCGGTGCGCATCCTGCGCGTGATCGCGGTGCTGGCGGTGCTGGCGGGGCTCGCGCACGTGCCGTGGGACGGCCTGCGCAAGCACCTCGCCCGCGTCGACCAGGTGCGGGTCGAGGGCACGCGCTACCTGGACGCCGCGCGCGTCATGAAGATCGCGGGGCTCGCCGCCGGACAGGACCTGTTCCGCCTCGACCTGGAGCGCGCCCGGCAGGCGCTGCTGCTCGAGCCGCGTGTCCAGGAGGCACGGGTGACCCGGCGGCTGCCGCTGGGCGTGCGGGTGCGGATCGTCGAGCGCGAGCCGGTGCTGCTGGTGAACCACGGGGTGCCGTGGGAGATCGACTCCAGCGGCGTGCTGCTGCCGCCGCTCGAGCCGGGCGTGGTCGCCGACGTGCCGCTGCTGGTGGGGCCGCGCTTCGACGGGATGGCGGCCGGCACGCAGGTGCACCGGGCCGAGGTGCAGCGCGGGCTCGCGTGGGTGCGCGCGCTTTCGGCGCGCGAGCTCCAGCTCGCCGGCCAGGTGTCCGAGGTGGATGTCTCGGACGCCATGCTCACCGGCCTGATCATGCTCGACGGCACGCGGGTGCTGGCGCCGGGATGGCCGCCCGGCACGCCGCGGCTCTCGGCGCTGCGGGTGGTGATCGCCGACCTCAAGGCGCGCGGCACGACCGCGAACGAGGTCGATTTGAGATTCGAAGACCAGGTGATCGTGCGGCCCGCCGCCTCGGCGGAGGGCGGCACGCACGGAACATAGAAAGTCCACAGGGGAGGTGGATGGCAATGGCACAGGCGACACGGACGTTCGTAGGGCTGGACATCGGGACCACCAAGATCTCCTGCATCATCGCGGAGATGAAGGACACCGACGCGCTCAGCATCGTCGGCATCGGCAACGCGCCGAGCGAGGGGCTGAGACGCGGCGTGGTCGTGGACCTCGACAAGACCGTGGGCAGCATCCAGCGCGCGGTCGACGAGGCGGAGCGCATGGCGGGCGTCTCGGTCAAGGGCGTCACCGCCGGGATCGCCGGTGACCACATCCGCAGCATCAACAGCCGCGGGGTGATCGCGGTCTCGCGCAAGGACAACGAGATCAGCCCCGCGGACGTCGAGCGGGTGGTCGAGGCCGCCAAGGCGATTGCGATCCCGATGGACCGCGAGATGATCCACGTCATCCCCCAGGAGTTCATCGTCGACGACCAGGACGGGATCCACGACCCGGTGGGGATGAGCGGCGTGCGCCTGGAGGCCGAGGTGCACATCATCACCGGGGCGGTGACCTCGGCCAAGAACATCTGCCGCGCGATCCAGCGCGCCGGGCTCAAGGTGCACGACCTGGTGCTCGAGCCGCTCGCCTCGAGCCACGCGGTGCTGGGACGCGACGAGCGCGACCTGGGCGTGGCGCTGCTCGACATCGGCGGCGGCACCACCGACGTTGCGGTGTTCTTCGAGGGCACCATCCGCCACACCGCGATCATCCCGTGCGGCGGGGCGAACGTGACCAACGACCTGGCGATCGGGCTGCGCACGCCGATCGACAAGGCGGAATCGATCAAGATCCAGTTCGGCTGCGCGCTCGCCGCGCTGGTCTCCTCGGCCGACCACGTGAGCGTCTCGGGGGTGGGCGGGCGCACCGACCGCGAGATCTCGCGCCACGTGCTCGCCTCGATGATCGAGCCGCGGATGGAGGAGATCTTCGCGCTCGCGAACAAGGAAGTGAAGAAGAACCACTTCGCCGAGCTGCTGGGCGGCGGCGTGGTGTTGACCGGCGGCACCTCCCTGTTGCCCGGGGTGGTCGAGCTCGCCGAGCAGGTCTTCGAGATGCCGGTGCGGCTCGGGATCCCGGGCGGTGTCGGCGGTCTCTCCGAGAACGTCGCCGATCCTCGCTTCGCCACCGGCGTGGGCCTCGTGCTCCACGCCGCGCACGGCGAGGCCGGCGAAGGAATCCCCACGCAGAAGCGGACCAACGGCGATCGCAGGAACCCTCTGGATCCCCGGCGCTGGTTCGAGGATCTGTTCTACTAGCTGCCTCGCGGCGGCACAGGGAGGTGCATGGTGTTCGAGCTCGATATCGACAGCACGTCTACCGCGAAGTTGAAGGTGATCGGATGCGGCGGCGCAGGCGGCAACGCCGTCAACCGGATGATCGGCGCGGGCCTGCGCGGCGTGGAGTTCATCAGCGCCAACACCGACATCCAGGCGCTGAACCAGTCGCTGGCCCCGACCCGGCTCCAGCTGGGGGCGCAGGCCACGCGCGGCCTCGGCTCGGGCGGCGACCCGTCGCAGGGACGCCGCGCGGCGGAGGAGGACGAGCAGGTGATCGCCGACGCGCTGGTCGACAGCGACATGGTGTTCATCACCGCCGGGATGGGGGGCGGCACCGGGACCGGCTCGGCGCCGGTGATCGCCCGGCTCGCCAAGCAGACCGGAGCGCTCACCGTGGCGGTGGTCACCAAGCCGTTCACGTTCGAGGGCCGGCGGCGCATGCGGCAGGCCGAGGAGGGGTTGAGCGAGCTGCGTGCCGAGTGCGACACGCTGATCGTGATCCCCAACGAGCGCCTGCTCGCGGTGGTCGACAAGGCGTGCACGCTCACCGACGCGTTCAGCGTCTGTGACGAGGTGCTGCTCAAGGCGACCAAGGGCATCTCGGACCTGGTGACGGTGCCGGGGCTCGTGAACCTCGACTTCGCCGACGTCAAGGCGGTGATGTCGAACCGCGGCAACGCGCTCATGGGCACCGGCCGGGCGACCGGCGTCTCGCGCGCGGTCGAGGCGGCGCAGGCGGCGGTGTCGAGTCCGCTGCTCGAGGACGTCTCGATCACCGGCGCCGAGGGCGTGCTGGTGAACATCACCGGCGGCCGCGACCTCACGCTCCACGAGGTGAACGAGGCGGCGAGCGTGGTGGTGGGTGCGGCGGGCGAAGAGGCGAACGTCATCTTCGGATCGGTGATCGATCCCAACCTGGACGGCGAGATCGTCATCACCGTGATCGCCACCGGGTTCGGGCACACCGAGCCGCGTCTCAAGCTGATCGACAAGGGTCGCGCGGCGGCCGCGGAGGCGCAGGAGGAGTACCGCCACCCGCAGCCCTGGAAGCAGCGCGAGGAGCAGCAGCAGGGGAACGGACGGCGCGCCTGGGGCCGGGGCAACAGCGGCCGCGGCGAGTCGCTCGAGGTGCCGACGTTCCTGCGCAAGCAGATGGACTAGGGCGCACGCACGATCGTTGAAAGGCCCAGGGAGGAGCCTGAGGACGCGCTGAAGCCACAGACCGGAACGTCCTGATCGCGGGGGTTGACCGGCGTCACGCCGCCGGCCGGAAACCCGCCGGGCGTGAGCACTGCGACCCGCCGAAGCCCAGGGAGGGGCCGTGGCCCTGCTGTCTCTATCGCGCCTGCTCGCGGGCGGGCATCACCCGCGCTACGAGCAGGGGCTGCGTCATCTTGCGCGCGCCGAGTTCGAGCGCGCGATCGGGTGCTTCGACGCGCTGCGTGCCGAGGCGGGGCCGGAGCATCGGGATCTGGCGGATGCCGCGGCGCACGCCCGAAAGGCGCATGTAGGAATGGCGCTGGCGTGCTTCCAGGCGCGTGAGTATGCGCGGGCCGAGCGCGAGCTGTCGGTGGTGCTGGACGTCGAGGACGTGCCGGGGTTGCGATATCTGATGGCGCGGATCTACGAGCGCTCGGGCCGGTTGCCCGAGGCGCGGGCCGACCTCGCGCGTGCGATCGGCGCCGACCCGGGGTTTCTCGAAGCACTCCTGCTGCTCGCGGTGTGCCTGGACCAGGCGGGCGAGCGTGACGCGGCGACCGCAGCCCTCGACCGGGCGCTGGCGCTCGGGTTCGATCCGCCCGCCGGGCTCCCCGCGACGCGCGGCGATCTCGCCGTCACCCTGCTGGCGCAGGAGCGAGCGGTCGATGCGAATCCCGGGTACGCGGACCTCCGATGCGCGCTCGCCGGGTCGCTGCTCGACGCGGGTCGCCCGGTCGAAGCACTCGCCGAGCTGGCCGCAGCGCTCCGCATCCACCCGCGCTACCTCGAGGCCCGCCGCCTCGCGGTGCGCGCATGCCTCGAGCGCGGCGACGCGGTGGCGGCGGTGGCGCACGCGCGGGTGCTGACCG
>DATEMP010000130.1:0-6278 GCA_035275545.1 Candidatus Eiseniibacteriota bacterium
TCGAGGCGCGCGCGCCCCGCCGCGTCGAGGCCGCGGCAGCGGCCGTCGTAGCGTGGCGGCTCGCCGCGCTTCAGCTGCGCTTCGCGGCGCTCCTCGAGCTCGGCGGCGGTGCAGTAGCACGGGTAGGCGCGCCCCGCGGCACGGAGCGTCTCGAGATGCGCGTGGTAGTGCTCGCGGCGCTCGGACTGGAAGTAGGGCCCGTGGGCGCCCCCGGCGCCCGGCCCCTCGTCCCAGGTGAGGCCCAGCCAGCGCATGCTGTCGAAGATCGCCTCGAGCGACTCGGGCGTGGAGCGCGCGGCGTCGGTGTCCTCGATGCGCAGGATGAACACGCCGCCCAGCCTGCGGGCGTGGAGGTAGTTGTAGAGCGCGGTGCGCGCGCCGCCGACGTGCAGATGCCCGGTCGGGCTCGGGGCAAAGCGGACGCGAACGCTCATCGACGGCGGGTCCTCGCGGTGGCGGACGGTGCTTCTGGAGCGGGCGGCGACACTACGGGCCGCCCGTGCGCCGGGTCAAATGCGCGCGGCGCCGGAGGAGGTCGCCCCCGGCGCCGCGTGCGAGTGATCCCGGACGATGCGTCAGGGCATCACGACCAGCTTGCGCGAGACGATCGTCGGCCCGACGCGGAGCCGCATGAAGTAGATCCCCGCCCCCACGCGGGTCGCGCTCCCGTTGCGCAGGTCCCACTCGGCGGTGAACCGGCCGGCCTGCGCGGTACCCGAGGCGAGCGACGCCAGCCTGCGACCGGCGAGGTCGTAGACCGAGAGGTCCAGCTCCGCGCCGGCGCGGTCGGCGGGCACCGCCCATGTGACGCGGGCGCCGGTGCGGGTCGGGTTGGGCTCCGGGAGGCCGAACTCCACCATCACCGGCGCCGCCAGCGTGCCCGGCCCCGGCGCGTCGAGGAACACCGTCGCGCCGAGGAAGCCGGTACGGCGCGCGTCGTGGTGGAACTGCGGCCACGGCGGGGTCACGCCCGGCGAGAACGGGAAGTCGTAGTCCCACATGTAGGTCTTCAGATCCCAGGACGACACGACGATCTCGGTCTTGCCGTCCAGGTCGCAGTCGCAGAGCGCGGGCGTGCCGCGCACCTCGCCGCCCAGCTGGATCGGGAAGCCCGCCATCAGGGTGCCGGTCCCCGAGATCCCGTTGAGCTGGCCGTTCTCGTCGCCCATGACCACGTCCGGAAGCCCGTCGCCGTTGATGTCGGCCACCACCGGGCTGCTCTCCGAGGCGAAATCGGAGAGGGTGCTGTAGCGCGAGTTGAGGAAGAGCGGGCTGAGCGCGCCGGTGTTGTCGTAGACGTAGATCCTGCCGTCGGTCCCGGCCACCACGATGTCGACGAAGCCGTCGAGGTTCATGTCGGCCAGGGCCGGCGAAGGCTGCTTGGTCGTGCCGCCCAGGCGAATCCCCTTCGGGAAACCGGCCTTGCGCCCGCCGTCGGCCTTGAGCACGTAGAGCGAATCGTTCGAGTCGGTGATGGCGATGTCGAGCTGAGTGTCGCTGACGCCGTCCAGGTAGCCGATCGCCACCGAGCTCGTGATCGTGCCACCCAGGGTCACCGGGAACCCCGGCAGGTTGTTGCCGTTGGGCCGCCATGCGTACACCTTGCCGTCGAAGCTGGCGAAGATGATGTCGAGCTCACCGTTGCCGTCCAGGTCGGCGAGCGCCGGCGTGCCGTAGTGGCAGCAGCTGCCGAGCTGCTTGAACACACCCTGCGTCGACGGATTGGCGTCGCCGTCCATCCACTCGGTGCCGTTGGCGCGCAGCACGTAGAACTTCGATCCGTTCGAGGCCATGACCAGCTCGCGCGAGCCGTCGTTGTTCAGGTCGCCCACCGCGATGCCCGAGAAGCTGCCGTCGGTCGAGCCGAACGGCCAGCCGGGGCGGAGATTGCCCTGGAGGTCGAACACGTAGACCAGCGTCGATTCCGGTGCGGTGGTCCGCCACGAGGCGCCGATCACGCTCCAGGTGCTCCCGGTCAGCGGGGAGAGCGAGGCCCCGCCTGCGTAGTAGGTCCCGTATCCGGTGAAGTCGCCGTGGCTCGCCTCGGTTCCGTCCGCGTCCACCGGGGCGGTGCCGTCGGCCCGCCACATCCACAGCACGTCGGCACCGGCGACGATGTCGGCCTGCGAGTCCTGGTGCATGTAGTCGATCGCCACCGGCGCGGGCGTCGCGCGCCGCATCTCCTGCGGGAACAGGCCGTGATTGGGCGGATTCGTGCTGGTGTCGATGATCACGGATTGCGGCGACTCGTTCCCGGAGCTGTCGACCGCGGTCACCTTGTAGTAGTAGCGCGTGAGCGGCGCCAATCCCTCGTCCCGGTAGTAGGAGGTCGGGTCGGTGGGCACCGCGTTGACCTTGACGAACGGTCCACCCTGGGAGGCGGAGCGGTAGACGTTGTATCCCGCCAGGTCGGCCGCCGGGTTGCGCGCCCAGGAGAGGGCGATCGAGGACTGGCTGCCCATGGCCAGGAGCCCGATCGGGGTGGTCGGACGCACCAGGTCGATCATCTGGGTGGACATGAGGCCCAGAGGGGTCGAGATCCGCAGCTCGAGCTTGGCCGCGGCGTTGCTGGGCACGAACACCAGCGCATCGCCCTGGACCTCGGCGCCCGGCGCGATCGTGCCGAACGACGTGGTGCTGTCGCTGACCGTGGCGAGCCCGTCGTAGTTCCGCAGCTTGGCGGTCACGGTGGCGCCCGGCCCGGTCCCGAGGTTCCGGAGCTTCACCAGGTAGTTGATGGTCTCCCCGGCCTCCGGAATGCCGTTGCCGTTGCCCGGTGAGTCGGTGAGCGTGTGCGCGTAGTGCCGGGGGTCCGGTGCGAACACGGTGAGCGTGAAGCGCTGGATGAAGTGCCGGCCGTTCGCGTCCACCAGGTCGAGCTTGAACGGAATCTCGCGCTGATCGGCGGCGGTGTACGGGATGGTCAGCCGGTATGCCCCGGCGGGGTTCGAGGTCGCGCCGGCCGTGATGTTGCCGTAGGCGACGTCGACGTCCGTGATCGAGACCAGCCCGTCGGTGGTCGAGAGCACGCCGTTCACGGTGTTGGCGGTGATGTTCCCACGGTTGATGACCGGCACGTGCAGGTCGATGACCTCCCCGGCGTCGAACAGGGCGTTCCCGTTGCCCGAGGTGCCGGAGACGTTGTCGTCGTCGACCGTGGGCGTCAGGTCCGCGAGCACCTCGGTGGTGGCGGCGCCGACCGTGAGGGTGTCCTGCTTGGGCCGGCAGTCGAACGCGGTCACCGTCACGTAGAAGGTGCCGGTGGAGCCGGGACGGAACTCGACCACCGCGTTGCCCGCGCCGTTGGTGGTGGCGAAGCGGTAGTCGTCGCCCGGCTTGTAGAGGGTCACCCGGGCGCCATAGAGGTTCACGCCCGCGATCTTGACGTTCACGGTCATCGTGCTCTCGCCCAGCGCGAAGGTGGGCGGATGGGTCACGGTGAGCGTGCGCGGCTTGCCGGTCCATTGATGCTGCTCGGGATCGCCCAGCATGAGCAGGGTGGTGCAGGTCCACCGGTTGATGTTGTCGCCGAACGAGGAGGCCGCGAACGGCATCTTCTGCAACGCCTGGGTCTCGCCCACCGCCGTGACGCTGTCCTCGAACATCAGGCGGAAGTACTCCTTCTGGAACGCGCGCCCCGCGTGCGGGAAGTCGAAGCGCGTCGAGCCGATGTTGCTCACCGCACCGCCATTGGGCGCCTTGAGGAACGCCTCCCCGAGGCACGGGAAGTCGATCGAGTTCGAATTGCAGTCGATCGCGTAGAGATTCGAGAGGCGGTTGCCGTTGGTGAGCGCCATCGCGTGCGAGTTGTCGATGTTGTCGTCGCCCACCGACATGACGTTGCGATACCCGTGGCCGACGTGGATCGTCATGTTGTAGCCGACCGTCAGCGAGTCGAGCACCCGCGCCTTGGTCTCCTCGATCGATCCCGGACTCCATCGGGCGTCGGTGTAGTTCTGGTAGAGGCGGCCGTAGTGAATCCCGGGATTGGTCAGGAGCGAGGGCAGCACCTCCTCCACCAGCTCGGCGCCGTCGAGCGAGGTCACCTGCGGGAACACCCAGTCCTGGGGGAACAGCACCTCGGCGAAGAACAGCACGGTGTGCTCGTAGTCCCCGACCGGCGTGCGCGTGTACTGGAAGTTCTTGTTCACGAACAGCTGCACGTCCGCGACCGTGGAGACCGGCGCCCGCCCCACGTACACCTCGGGGAACAGGTCGGCGTTGTCACCGGTCTTCTGGGGGCTGAAGTAACCCTCACCATAGGTGCTGTCGCCGTCGGCGTTCCAGTTCCCGTCCAGGCACGAGAAGTACATGTCGCAGGGAATGTTCTCGCCGCTGAAGAAGGTGGTGTAGATGGTCCGGTGCGGGATGACGTCGGTGTCGCCGCCCAGCAGCACCCACTTGGTGCCCCAGCGCGCGTAGGCGTCACGGATGAACTGGCGCACGCGATCGGCGTCGTCGGTGCCGAACGGGTACTGCTGGCGCACGAAGCTCAGCGTGCGCACCACCGCCGGGACGCCGCTCTGGGTCTTCCAGTCCGCGAGCCGCTGGAACTCAGGCGCGAGCGCGTCGTTGGTGAGGATGACGTAGGCGACCGGGCTGCCGAGCACCGAGGGAATCTGGGTCGGCATGAACGGCTGCGCGGGCCCCCGGGGCCCCACGCCCGTGGAGGCCGATGCCTCGGGGAACGGCCGGTCGGACTCCCACTCGGGAACGATCCGCTCGCGCGGCACCATGTCCGGGTCCTGGAAGGGCTCGAGCGTGAGCCGCAGGCGCATGCTCGAGATCCGCTCGAGGCGGCCCGAGGTGGCATCCCAGCGCACCGGAGACACTTTGAGGCTGGCGATGTGGCGGCCGCGCATCCAGCCCTGGTAGCCGACGGTGACCTGCTCCGACCAGGGCGCGAACCCCGCGCGGCGGTAGAACGCGGGATCCGGGTCGGTGCGATCGATCGGGCCCAGGCCCGGCCGGGCCTTGGCCGCGGTGGGCACGCGCGCGGCGGCGCTCAGGAGCTCGGTGCCGAGCGACAGCACCTCGACGCGGGCGATGCGCGCGTCGGGGGGCAGATCGATCATCTCGGAGATCTGGGGCAGGTCGGGCCGTCCAGCGACGTCCTCCCGACTGGAGCTGCCCTTCATCCCCACCAGGACCTGGCCGTCCTTCTCGCTCAACGAGAAGCGGCCCGCGTCATAGCGGATTTCCTTCTCGATGACGGTGGGGGCTGCGAACGCGGTGGAAACGGGGATCAGCAGGCACGCGACGAGCGCGACCGGTCGCAGGGGTGATCTCATGCGCGGGGCTCCACGGGATGCAGGTTGCAATCAGGCAAGGTGTGGTGAACGACGCGCAGGACCGGGGGGACGATTGCCTGCGTCCGTACTGGCGTGCAAGGCGGTCTCGACTGCGAATGAGATGCCCGGAACCTCCGTGATGGCCAAACGATACGGGAGAGCCGGAGTGGGGTCAATGTGATTGATCGGGCTCAGCGGGACGAGGCCACCGCCGCGGGCCCGCTCCACCCGACGCCCGGTCCCAGGCGCGGGTGGAGACCCAGCCACGCGCCGCCCGGGCGCTCCACCCAGAGCCACGGCAGGCGCGCGAGCGGCAGCGTCACGAGCTCCTCCCCGAGGCGACGCTGCGCGTAGGCGATATCCAGCGGCGCCTGGGGCGGTTGCGGGCCGAGCCAGCGGTCGAACTCCGCACTCGACCATCCGGTCCGGAACCCGCCCACCGGCGGCAGGTTGCGAGGCTGCACCAGGGTTCCCAGCTCGCTCACCGCGTCCTCGAACGGCGCCTGCGTTTCCAGGAGCAGCATCGGCGCCCCGCCCCGGCCGAGCATCTCCGCGGCCATGGCCGCCGGCCGCAACGGCCGGAGCTCCACGTCCAGCCCCGCCTCCGCCCACTCGGTCTGCATGGCCCGCGCGGTCTCCGACCCCACCCCGTCCGCCGCGTACGCCATGCTCGCGTGCAGCGAGCGGCCGAACTTGCCGCGCGCCAGCCATTCACGCACCGCGGCCCCGTCACGGCGCGGGAGTTCGGCCGGCTCGCCGCCCGTCAGCCAGGTGTTGGCGGGCTGGGCGCCCCGCGGACCCAGGGAGGTCAGGATCGCCGCCCGGTTGAGCCCGTGGGCCAGGGCGCGGCGCGCCTCCACCTTCCAGGTGGGACGCAGGTCGTGGCGCATGACCAGCAGCAGCCGGCGCGCCGGTCGCGCGGGCCGCATCACGGTGCGGTACTCGACCGGAATCGGCTGGGCCAGGAACCGCGGCGGCACCGGCCAG
>DATEMP010000131.1:0-35329 GCA_035275545.1 Candidatus Eiseniibacteriota bacterium
CGAGGATCTCCAGCCGGGCGCGCTCTGCCGAGGCGAGGGTGAACGAGACGCGGAGCCCGGCGCCCGATGGCTCGGCCGACGCGCCGTGCAGGGCAAACGCGAGCGAGGGCACTTCGATCGGAGCTTCCATCGAGAGCCCCGCGTCCTCGCCTTCCAGCACCGCGAGCCGGTAGACGTATCGACCGGGCGGCACGCCGCTCTCCTCGAACAGGAACACGCCCGAAGCATCCGCTCTGATCCGTCCGCGCTCCGCCCACGTTCCGTCCTGGGCGCGGCGATCCACGCGCGAGGCGACTCCGGCGCTCGCACCGCCGTGCCAGCGCAGCGTCACCGTGCCGTTCCTCACTGCGGACCCGACCAGTGAGAGCGCGGTCGGCGTGGGGGTGTCGCAGCGCACGACCGTGGTGCATACCTCCTCGTATCCGGGAACGAACGGATCGTGCGAGATGAACTGCACCAGCGTCGATTCCCCGCCGCAGGTGGCCGGCAGCATGAGCGTCGCCTGCACGTTCAGCGTGCCACCGCCCCCAGCGAGTGTCTGGGAGCCCTCGAGCGCGGGCGTCGCTCCGCTCAGCCATCCGGCGCTGTCGGTCACGCGCCAGGCGAGCGACGTGTCGAAGTTGCCCTGATTGGCGAGCGAGAAGTCGAGCGTCGCGGTCCCCCCAGGCAGATGATCTGTATTCGCCGGACAGGCGGCCACGTACGTGAGCCGCGACACGTCCACGAAGATGTCGGGATCGCCCATACGCATGTCGGGGAACGCCGAGTACACGTAGTCCCCGGAGGCGGCCATGTGGCTGTAGTCGCCTTGATTGTTGGCGCTACACGACGCGAGTGCGCCCCAGAACGACGGCGCGTCGGTCAGCTTACGGTTCGCCCCCCAGGTGACGCCGCCGTCACCGGACGAGGCCATGTACTGGTTCGAGATCACGCCGCACTCCGGGTCGTCTCGCCAGTCGAACCAGAAGGCGTGCACCCGGCCGCGGCCATCCACCGAAACCCCGACCTGTTGAGTGTCCGATCCCGGCATGTCGTCATTCAGCCGCACCGGGGTGCTCCAGGTGGCGCCGTCGTCCGACCAGGTCACGATTGGGTCCTTGACGTCCTGGACCCGGCCGCCCGGCCCGGCCTGGTCGACGACCGTGGCGATCTCGTAAGCGCCGGTCCCCTCGGAGGTGACCTGAAGGTAATAGGTGCCGTCGTAGGGCAGCCCGCACACGTACTGGGGAGAGCCGATTGCGACATGGTGATAGTTCGCGCGATCCGACGTATCGGCGGGGCAGATGAGCCGGATTCGCTGATTGCCGAACTTGTCGGGCCAGATCCGGAGGATCTGCCCACGCTGGCCCTCAAACTTGAAGAAGTCGTTGTTGCCCACTTCCGACACGCTCCCGTGAATCCGACCCCCCGGCGTGATCGGCATGGCGGAGGCAAAGTAATCGTTGTTCTCGACCTCTTCCACGGTCGGACCGGTGGCAACGGGGTCAGGTAGGAGCGGGACCTCGGCCCACGTCGCGTAGACCCTTCCGCGATGCGGGCCATGGGTCATGTCGACCGCGAGGGCGATCACTCCGGCCCAGATGGTTCGTAGATTGCCTGGAGCCAGGGCAGCGATGTTCCAGCCCATGTCCGCGATCTTGTGAATCGGGCCGAAGGTCTGGCCGTTGTCGTCGGAACGGACGATCTCGTAGCGGGAGACCGGCACAGTCAGGGCGTTGTCAGAGTAGTAGATTTGCCAGGCGACGTAGAGCACGCCATCGGGACCGACCGCCGTGTAGCTGACCTGGGCGCCGTAGCCGACCTGGTTGTAGGGCGGTGTATGGATCAACTCCTGGATCGGCCCCAGCGGATTCAGATCCGCGTCCAGGCGCTGCAGGTCGATCTTGCTCGATTCATCCGTGGGAAAGCTGGTCCAGCTGACGTAGACATTCCCCGATGTCGAATCGACCGCCATCCACGGCTTGTCGAAGCTTTCGATCGAAAAGTGATTGATCTGCCTCCCGAAGTCGATTACGAAACCGGTGTCGGTGAAATGACCCTTCACGACCCCAATACCCCCAGTCCTGAGCCCGGAGATGTACCAGGCACCGGTCTTCGCATTCACCGCCACGGTCGGATCGGCGGTGAAAAAGCCGGTGCTGGGGGTGTTGATCAGCTGCCCCTCCTGGAACGTGGCGCCATAGTCTCTGGAATACCCGTAGCTCATCTTGGACCCACCCTGCCCGATGCAGGCGCCGCGGCGGTCGTTCCAGGCCGCCACGACGTAGGGCCCGTAGGCGGCCACCGAGGGCTCGGACTGGGTCACGGGTCGTGGCTCGCCCGAGAAGGTGCTGGGGCACAGGCAGTTGCTCAGGCTGCGGTCGTTGGCGATGACATCCACGCCAAGCGCCTGCGATCCCGGGCCCATCCACGGCTGTACCTCCGCGATGGCTCGCGGGTGGTCGTGCACAACATCGTCACGCTCGGCTTCACGCTGCTCGGCCGCGCGGCGCGCGACCATGGCGCGGACGAGCGGGTGGTCGCGCAGCTTGCCCTGGCCCCAGAGCTCCATGAGCACCTCTTCAGCCTCGGGCAGGATGTAGGGACGAAGGGCGGGGGGAGCGTCATCGGGACCGCCTCGAGCCTCGCCGGGCCCGAGCAGGGGGGCGATGAGAAGTACGACCAGCGGGAGACACGAACGCTGACGGGGAGAACGAGCGGCGTCCATGACAGCCTCCAGGGGGGAGGGTTGTCCGGGGGGATGTCTGACAAGCGTAGAATCGCCTCGCCGATGCCACAATGCTTTTTGCTCGCGCGGTTATGGCACACTTCCCGGCGATGACCTCTCCCCGGGGTGGGCCGAGCGCGGGCGTAAGCGTATGCCGCTGACCCCCGGGTCGCGGATCGCCGGATTCGAGATCGTCGCGCCGCTCGGCGAGGGCGGGATGGGCGAAGTCTATCGGGCGCGCGACCCGGCCCTGGGTCGCGATGTCGCGATCAAGGTCCTGCCGGCGGAGGCGCTCGAAGACACCGAGGCCCGCCAGCGCCTGATGCGCGAGGCGAGGCTCGCATCCTCGCTCAATCATCCGAATGTCTGCACGATCCACCAGGTCGGTGAGGATGAGGGCCGCATCTTCATCGCCATGGAGTTGGTCGAAGGGCGTCCGCTCACGGACTGGATCGGGGATGGACTTCCGGCCGACCAGGTGATCCGCATCGGGATTCAGATCGCGGACGCGCTGCGTCACGCCCACGATCATGGGGTCATCCATCGCGACCTCAAGAGCTCGAACGTGGTCCTTTCGAGCGACGGCCGGGCCAAGGTGCTCGACTTCGGGGTGGCGCGTCGCGTTGGGCCGTCGGGTGGCAGCGACACCAGCACGCTGACCGCGAGCGGAGCGATCGTGGGAACGCCGCATGTCCTGCCCCCGGAGGTGCTGCGGGGGGAACCGGCCGACGCCCGCGGCGACCTGTGGGCTCTCGGCGTGCTGCTCTTCGAGATGGCGACCGGCACGCTGCCCTTCCGCGGTGATTCGTCGATCGCCATGATGGCCAGCGTTCTGCACGAGCCGCACGCACGATTGCCCGCGCACGTGCCCGAGGATGTGCGGGCGGTGATCGATCGCTGCCTGATGAAGGATCCGGGAGATCGCTTCCAGCGCGCCCAGAACGTTCGCGTTGCCCTCGAGGCAGCCGCGGGAAGATCCGGAGCGCGTCGCCGCCGTGCGCGCGCCATCCTCGTGGCGGGCGTCGGGGTGGTTGCCGCGATCCTGCTGGTGGCAAACCTGGGAACCCTCCGGCGATGGTTCGGCGCCCGCGTGGATGGGCGCATCACGTCGATCGCGGTGCTTCCCCTTCAGAATCTCTCCGGCGACCCGGCCCAGGAGTATTTCGCCGACGGCATCACCGAGGATCTGATCACGAGCCTGGCCGCGCTGGAGGGGGTGCGCGTGATCTCGCGCACCTCGATCATGCGCTTCAAGCGAACCACGGACGCCATGCCCCGCATTGCTCGCGAGCTGGGTGTGAGCGCGATCGTCGAAGGATCGGCGATGCGGACCGGCGACCAGGTGCGGATCACGGCCCAGCTGATCGACGCGAGACACGATCGCCAGCTCTGGGCCAGGCGCTACGACCGCAGGATGAGCGACGTCCTTGCGGTCCAGGATGAGGTGGTGCAGGCGATCGCGAGCGAGATCCGGGCCGCGCTGCGCCCGGCGGCCGCACGCGCGGCGCGTTCGCGGGCCGTGAATCCGGCCGCCTACGAGAGCTACCTGTTGGGCCGCTACGAATGGAACCAGCGCACCGAGTCCTCCATTCGCAAGGCCATGATCCTGTTCGAGCGGTCGATCGCAGCCGACTCTTCGCTTGCCTCCGCTCATCTCGGATTGGCGGATGCCTACCTGGTCCTTCCGAACTACTCGAGAGTCCCGACCCGGGAGGTCTGGCCCCTGGCCCTCCAGCACGTGACGCGCGCGCTCGAGCTGGACGACCACGACGCGAACGCGCATGCCACACTGGCCCAGCTCCGCTATCGCTTCGCCGACGATTGGGCCGGTGCCGAGGCCGAGTTCCGCCGCGCCCTGGAGCTCAACCCGAACAACGCCACCGCCCGCCAGTGGTTCGGGCTCTACCTGGCCCATGCCGGCCGGCTGGAGGAAGCGGCGGAGCAACTGGCCTTGGCACGGCGGCTCGATCCCTTTTCGCGGATCATCCGCGCGAATCAGGGCCAGGTGGAATACTGGAACCGGCGGCCGGATCGCGCCCTGACCTTCTTTCAGGAGGTGCTGGCGGTCGACCCGACCTTCCCGCTCGGGCACACCCTGCGGGGGTGGGCGCTCGTCGAGCAGAAGCGATTCCCCGAGGCGTCTCGAGCCTTCCGCACCGGCGACTCGCTGCAAGGCGGATCCTTCTACAGCGACTCGGAGGTGCGAGCGTCGGTGGCGCGCGGTGATCTACGTGCCTACTGGCTCAAGGCGGCCGAGCTGGAGGAGGCCGATTTCCGCTCCGGGTCGCCTCGCGCCTGGTCGCTGGCCGTCTGTTACGGCCAGCTCGGCGACCGCGAGCGGGCCTGGCGCTGGCTGCAGCGGTCCTTCGACGACCGCGAAGCGTACCTACTGTTCGCGATCCGCGGGCCGCTCTTCGACCCGCTGCGATCCGATCCCAGGGTGCAGGCCCTGCTGCGCCGTCACGGGCTCGAGCCGTAGGGCTCCCCTCAGGCCAGCGCGAGCGACTTCCCGTCGTTGTTTAGCGGGCAGCAGCCTCCTGGCCCCCGTTGGCGCGCGGTACCACGTCGGGCGTAAATTAGGCCTCGCCCCTGTGCGAGTTCGTATCCTTTCGTTGCGCGCGATTGCGATGTGCCCCGATTCGCTCGCGCTGAAGCTATTTGCTGGGTTCTTGCCTCGGCAAGATCTCGAAGGACATCATTTCGATCGAGGAGGTCTGGTCGTGATTCCGTTCCCCGACGCGCATCGGCGGTGGTTCCGTCTCCCGTTAGGCGCTCTCCTGGCGGCGTGCCTTCTGGTCCCAACCCGCACGATCGCGGACGACGAGGCGGCGCCCCCGGACCTCAGCGGCACCTACGAGTTCTCGGACAGCACGGGTGTCACGGGAACGCTCGAGCTGAAGAAGCGACTCTCGGTCAGGTTGCGCAAGGGACCGAAGTACTTCTCGTACGATGTGAAGCTCCATTGGAACGTGGAGAACTGGGATGGCACCGGGGTTGCGACCTTCATGGACAACCGGCTTTATCTCGCGTGGGCCTCCGGGATCAAGAACCTTGGCGTCTCGGTCCACCACCCGGTCGTCCTGTCGAATGATCTCCTGGCGTTGCGAAATGACTACCTCGCCAAGAAACGGCAGGCGCATGAAGCCAACGTGAAGAGCGATTTCAAGAACTACCAGAGGGCCGAGGTGAAGGGGGATCCCTGGTACACCGACGTCTGGTCTGGTTCGTACTACGCAGTCGTCTTCAAGGCTGACGGCTACTGGGGAGTCGAAACCCTGTCGAACGGCGACAAAGGCGAGACGCCGGTGCTCGGACCTGGGAAATGGAGCTTCGCTCGCACATATCTCACCGACGATGGCAACTATTACAACGCCAACGGGGGTGATCTCTCCATCGAGCCGGTAGAAGACTTCCTGATGGCATCGCGGACTTACCCAAAAGACAAGGGCGTCCCCCATGGCGAAGCAGCCCTGATGCCCGACGCCAACACGCTCGTCTCGGTCTTCAACGGCGACGGCACCGAATCCGTCGGTTACTGCGAGATCGTGGGAAAGAAGCTGGAGGGTAAGTTCGCCCAAACGAACCCGCGCCTCCACTATCCCCAGACGCTCAAGGTTCCCGACAAGGTCCTGGACCGGAATCCTGGCCTGTTCAAGTGAAGGCGCACCGTTGAGGGCGTGGCGGCGTGTGGGCTGGATGGATTTGGAGCCTGCGGCCCGCGCCCGGCCTGGCTTCACTGAGATCGAACGCTCTACTTCGCCGCCGCCGCCCCCACGTTGTCGGCCGGCACCGCTGGGCGGTTGTTGCCCGCCCGCGCACGTCTTGCTGCGGTGCGTCCAGGAAGGCCTCACCTGAATCATCCGCCACTCCCAGCCCACGGTCGTCGGTGGATCGCGCAGGTGAGCGATGAGCGATGGTGCCGGAGGGGGGGGTCGAACCCCCACACCCTTTGAGGGGTACGGGATTTTGAGTCCCGCGCGTCTGCCAGTTTCGCCACTCCGGCACAAACTCGACTCTGTCGCAGTGCAACCCATTGAGGTCTGAGGCTTCGCCGGAGCAAGATACCGCCGTCGGACAGCGGAGGCGAGCGTGACGTCGGGACGAGGCATGATCGGAGCCGCCTGGATGCTGCTCGCCTTCCCGGTCGCGCTGCTTCTGTCGCGATTCTTCGGGAACGCCGGGACACTCCTCCACATGCTGCTCGGTGTGGGCTGCGTGATCGTGGCCAGCTCCTTATTCGATTTCAGCACGACACGGTGGGTCAGCGTGGTCGCGTCCCTGGCCATGGGCGCGCTCGGCGCGATCTTCCTGCTTCAGGGGGTGAGCGATCTCGCGCCCAACGCGACGCTCGGGACGATCGCCTACGGTGTTCTGGGCCAGACGCCGGAGCGGGTGCTCCCGGACCTCTTCATCCTGTGGTGCCTGGTGACCCTGGTTCAGCACAGCCGGGGCCGATCGCGGCTCTTCGGCATATGCGTCATGGTTCTGGTCCTGGTCGTCGACGTGCTCGACTACGGGGTCTCCTTCCGCGGCGGCGATATCCCGGAGCCAGCAAAGTTGCTGTACCTGCTCCCATTCGCGTGGCTGCTCGTCGAGAGCAGCCGGCCGCGGCCCGTCACCTAGACGGACAATCCCGATACCTGCGATTCTCGCGCGCATGAACACGATTCCGGTCTCGCCGGTCGGGAGCAGGATCTCCCACTACCGCATCCTGGGCCTGCTCGGGTCGGGCGGCATGGGTGCTGTCTACCGGGCCCGGGACGAGCGGCTGGACCGCGATCTCGCGCTCAAGGTGCTGCTTGCCGAGTCCGAGGACGACGTCACCGCCCGGGGCCGACTGGTGCGCGAGGCCCGGATGGCCTCCTCGCTCAACCATCCCCACATCGCACACGTCTACGAGGTGGGAGAGGACCACGACCACTTGTTCATCGCGATGGAGCTGGTCGAAGGCCGCACGCTGCGCGCCGCGATCCCTCCCGGCGGATTGTCGCCCGACACACTGCTGCAGTATGGCCTCCAGATCGCCGACGCGCTCGCCTATGCCCACGAGCGGGGTGTGATCCATCGCGATCTCAAGAGCGCGAACATCATGCTGACGCCGGACGGCTGGGTGAAGGTCCTCGACTTCGGGCTCGCGAAGCGCATCGCGGACCGGGGAAACGCGGGGGAGCCGGATCTCAACCTCACCGCGACCGGGATGGTGATGGGCACGCCCAGTTATCTCCCGCCGGAGGTCCTGCGCGGCCAGCCCGCCGATGCCCGCAGCGATATCTGGGCTCTGGGGGTGGTGCTCTACGAGATGGCCTCGGGGAAGCTCCCGTTCGACGGAACGTCGTTCCATGAGCTCTCGGAGACCATCCTCAACGGCGCACCCGCCCCCCTGAGCGGCCGCGTGCCGAGCGGGATCCAGACGGTGATCGCCCGGTGCCTTGCGAAGGATCCCAGCCAGCGCTACCACCAGGCGAACGAGGTCCGGGCCGCGATCGAGACGCTCGTGGGAGTGGCCGCCCGGCAAAGCACCACCGGCCTGCCGCGCCGCGTCTGGATCCCGGCCGCGGGGATCGCCGCCGTCGCGCTGGCGGCCGTCATCGCCATCGGCAGCGGTGTGATCCGCAATCCACTCGGGAAGGGCGGCGATCGTGCGAGCATCCGGTCGCTGGCGGTCCTGCCGCTCACGAACCTCTCCGGCGATCCCGAGCAGGAATACTTCGCGGACGGGATGACCGAGGAGCTGATCACCGATCTCGCCTCGATCCCATCGCTCAAGGTGACCTCGCGGACCTCCGTCATGCGATTCAAGAAGTCGAAGGAACCCCTGCGCGACATCGCCAGGGCGCTGGGGGTGGATGGGATCGTCGAGGGCTCCGTGCTGCGGGCCGGGGACCGGGTGCGCATCACCGCCCAGCTCATCGAGGCCTCGAGCGACCGCCACCTGTGGGCGCGGAGCGTGGAGCGGGACTTCCGGGAGGTCCTCACGCTTCAGAGCGAGGTGGCACGCGACATCGCGAAGGAGATCGAGATGCAGGTGTCCCCGCAGGTGAGCGCGCGGCTCGCGAGCCGCCGGCCGGTGAATCCGGAAGCCTATGAGCTCTACCTCAGGGGCCGATTCGAATGGAGCAAGCTCACCGACGAGAGCATCCGCCGGAGCATCGGGTACTTCGAACGCGCGCTGGCGATCGATCCGGGCGACGCCCGGTACAGCAGCGGGCTGGCCGACGCGTACGTGGTGCTGGTGCAGGTGATCAGCAGCTACCCGGCGCAGGAAGGGATGGCGAAGGTCAAGGAGTATGCGCGCCAGGCCCTCGCGGCCGACGCGAACTCGGCCGAAGCCAATACCTCGATGGCGGCGGCGTTGTTCTTCGGCGACTGGAACGCGGTCGAGGCGGAGCGCCATGTGCTGCGCGCGATCCAGCAGAACCCCAGCTACTCAACCGCCCACCTCGTCTACTCGGTCCTGCTCGCGACCGCGGGCCGCTTCGACGATGCGATCGAGCAGGATCGTCTGGCAATCGAGCTCGACCCGTTCTCGCTGATCATCCAGTGGAACGCGGCCGGGACCCTGTTCCTGGCCCGCCGCTATCCGGCGTCCCTGGTGCAGGCCGACCGCGCGCTGGAAGTGGCACCCGGGGCGACGCGGGTGTGGCTGGGCGGTGTGCTTCGGATCCACGAGCACACCGGGAACTTCAAGGCCGCGCTTGACGTCCTCGAGAAGCACCTTCCCGAGGAGGACGGGGGGAAGGCGCAGGCCCTCAGGCTGCGGCAGGCGTACGAAGCGCGGGGGCCGGCCGGCTACTGGCAGGAGGCGCTGGACCACGCCCTCGCCCGGCCCAGGAGTGCTCCGGCGGACCCGGTGATGCTGGCGTTCCACTACAGCCATCTCGGCGACCGCTCGCGGGCGATCGACCAGCTGGAGCGCGCGTACGCGGAGCACAGCAGCGATGTGCCCTTCATCCCGGTGACCCCGAGCTTCGACCCGCTCCGCGGCGATCCGCGATTCGATGCGCTGGTCGCGCGGATCCGCCCGCTGCTCCTGCCGGGCAAGCCAGGCTGAGCTCGCGGGGGCCTGCGTTTCAGCGATGTACCGGGCTGGCCAAACCGTGCAGGACGCTGTCCCGCACGGTTCATTTCATGCCCTGGAAACGCCCAAAGTTCGCCACTTGCGCGTGGCACACCGCCTGCAAGAGAGTCGGGCGTACGCAGTCCGCGCTCCCCATCACCTTCACGACCATGGAGGTCGCCGCCATGAAGCGCTTCGTCGTTCTGTTCCTGCTCGCGATCCTGGGACTCCAGATCGCGGAACCCGCATTCGCCGCCCGCCGCGTGGTCGTGCACCGCGGCCCGCACCGCCGCACCACCGTGGTCGTCCATCGCGGCTGGCCGCTGCACCGGCCGGCGCGCGTCGTGGTCGTGCGTCCGGCGCGCGTCCGCTACCGCGTCGCCCCGGTGGTGTTCCTCGCGCCGGTGGTCTGGGCGGGCACCGTCGTTGCCGCCGCCCCGTCCCGCGACATCCTGGTGTGGGAGGACGGCGAGACCATCAGCAAGGACGAGGACTGGGCCGAGTTCACGCTCAACGCCGACAGCCGCGGCACCGCGCTCTGGCTCGAGGTGGTCTCGGGCAGGGCGCAGTTCGACTGGGCCGAGGTGGTGTTCGAGAACGGTGACACGCGCGTCGTCGATATGAAGGAATGGACACGCGGCCCGGGCTACTACCCGCTGCTCGACTTCAAGGACGGGCGCAAGGTGGACCACGTGCGCATGGTGGCGCGCGCCAAGAGCGACGAGACGCGCATCGTGCTCAAGATGGAGAAGTAGACGGGCGGCGGGCTCGACGCCTCGAGCCGGCCGATTCACGAGCGGCGGGTCGATCACGGTCGACCCGCCGTCCTCGCTTTCAGGGCGCGAGCCCGACCTGCTCGGCGGGGGGCAGGCGCCGGCCGTTGCGGAACATGACCGTGTACGCCTCGATCTCGTCGGCCTTGTCCATCCAGGCGCGCAGGTCCTGGTCGTACTGGCCGCGGATGTTGTCGAGCCAGTAGGGACGGTTCTCGGTGAGCCAGAGCCGCTCGTGCTCGGTCTTGAGCAGCGCGGTGGTCTCGCGCGCCTGGCCGAGCGTGCCGATCAGCGCGGTCATCTGGCTGGTCACGTACGAGGCGCGCGTGCGGTCGTCCTGCGCCGCGAGCGCTTCGGTGTAGATCTGGCGCATGCGGCGCGCGACCACCACGCGGGTGCCGATCGCGTGCAGGCGCCGCGCGGCGAACGCGTAGCTGTCGAGCAGGTCGGCGTTGCGAGCCGACCGCACCCGGGCGCGCTCGATCAGCTCGATCGCCTCCTCCTGCGAGACGCGCAGCCGCTCGGCGACCTGGTCGAGCATCCCCATGAGCTGGCGGTCGAGGTTGCTGCGCGCGGGATTGATCCAGAACACTTCGAGCGTGGCGTCGGTGGGCCGCCCGCGCGAGATGAGCGCGTGCGCGCCGTTGAGCCTGTCCACCGCCTTCGACACCTCGTCGCCGGGATTGCGGAACAACGCCCAGTCGAAGGCGCGCCCGAAGCGCTCCGCATCGCAATCGCCCGCCTGCCACGCGGCGGCGGCGCCATAGAGCACCGGGAACCAGGCGAGCGCGAACGGGGCGTCCCCGTTGTCGGCCCAGGTGCAGTTGAGCTGCCCGATCGCGCCCGCCGCCTGGCCTTCGCGCGTGAACACGCGGATCCCGGGGATCGCCTGGTGGAGGTTCGGGAACACGCGGTTCCAGTTGTTGGCGCCGGGACACACGAAGAACTCGACCTTGGCGTCCTGGAACGGCTTGATCCACGGGGCATACGTGTCGTGCGCGAGGTACTCCCAGCTCGCCACCACCACGTCGCGGCCGAGCTTGGGGATCAGCTCGGGGAACTTGATCAGCATGTCGCCCCACACCATCGCGCGCTTCTGGTGGGGGCGGAGCAAGTCGGCGAGCCGCTTGATGTGGCGCAGGTAGGTGCCGGCGAGCCCGGTCGCCTGCACCATGGTGCGCGACTTGCCCTGGCCGAGGTCGGCGGGCTCGTCGCCGCCCACGTGGAAGAACGGCGCGCTGGTGAGCGGCGCCAGCTCGCGGTACATCGAGTCGAGCAGCGCATAGGAGCCCTCGTTCGCGGGCGAGAGTGTGTTGCCCCCGTCCACCTCGGCGAGCCCACGGTACTTCTCCCAGCCGAGCACGCGCTCCAAATGGCCGAAGCTCTGCTGCTGCGCCATCAGGCTCACGTGGTGGCGCGCGGCGTACTCGGTGAGATGGGTGAGCTCGGCGGCCGTGATCGCGCCGCCGGGGGGAGCGATCAGGGGCTGGCTCCGGTACGCGAATGCGGCTTCGAAGTAGAGCACGTAGAGGTTGATCTTGTGCTCGGCGGCGATCCGGATGCGGCGCTCGAGGGTGGCGACCGTGGGCACCGGGCCGCGGCTCACGTCGTCCTGGAGCCCGCGCCAGCGGAGCGCCGGGCGGTCGGCGATCGTCACCGCCGGGATGCCGTCGCTCTGCACCAGCTGGCGGAGCGTCTGGACCGCGTAGTAGAGCCCGGCTCCGGTGCGGGCGGCGGCGCGCACGCTGCCGGGCTTCACCTCGAGCCGGTAGCCCTCGTCGGCGGCGTCGGCGAGCGAGCCGTCGCGCGCGAGCACGATCTCGCCGTCGGTGCCCTCGACCACGCGCGCACGGGCCGACGTGCGTGCCTCGATCTCCTCCTTGAGCAGGCCGGCGGCGAAAGCGTCCTCCTCGCTGCCGCGGGCGACCGCGATGCGCAGCTCGCCGCGCAGGGCGAAGGTGCCGGCTCCGGGCGTGACCGTGCGCGGATAGGGCACCAGGCGCAGCTCGACGGCGGCGGGGGCGGCCAAGGCCGCGGAAGCCACGAGCGCCGCGGCCAGGAGCGCTGCGATGGATACGATGCGGGCGATCATGAGGCCGCCGACTCTAGCACCCGCCACGCCCCGGCGTGGACCGCCACGGTTTGCGCTGGCAGGGAGGGGGGCTCGTGCGTAGCATCTCGCCACCCATGAGCCGACGTTCCGCATGAAGCGACGAACCACGTCTCGCGAGCGTCCGGCGTCCAAAGCGATTGCGCCATCCAAGCCGATCGTGGTCCCGCCCGGCGCCGTGCTGGCGCTCATCCTCCTCGGCGCCACGATGCTCCACTGGACGGCGCTCCGGCTGTCGTTCTTCGCCGACGACTTCCTGTTCCTCCAGCAGGTGCGCGGCCGGTCGCCGCTGAGCGTGCTCGCCCTGCCGGACGCAATTGGCAACTTCTTCCGCCCGGTGGGTCGCCAGCTCTACTTCTGGACGCTGGGAACCCTGTCCGGCGAGTCACCGCTCGCGTTCCACGTCGCGAACCTCATCCTCTTCCTGGGCCTGATCGCGCTGCTGTTCCTGATCGTCCGGCGGATGGCGGGCACGGTCGCCGCCGCGGTGGCGTCATCGTTCGTGGCGCTCCACTACGCGGCGGACGTCCCGCTGCGCTGGGTGTCGGGAAGCCAGGACCTGCTCGCGGTGTGCGGCGCGCTCGGAGCGATCGTGCTCCATCTCTCGGGACGCAGGTGGTGGGCGGCGCCGGTGCTCCTGCTGGCGTTGCTCTCCAAGGAGACCGTGATCCTGACGCCGCTGATCGCCGCCGCACTCGACCGCCGCGCGGAGGAGCCCTGGCGCGCGGCGCTCAGGCGTGCGTGGCCGCTCGCGGCCGCGGTCGCGGCGTGGGCGGCGCTGTACATCGCCACTCTGCCGCAGCGGAGCGGCTTCGGCGCATCGCTCGCGATCGAGCCGCTCGGCATCGTCGCGGTGCTGGTCCATCTCGTGCACGTCACGCTCGGCCTCGAATGGCGCGGCGCGTTCACCGCCGTCGGGAGCTTCGCGCCCGCCTGGATCCCTCTGGTGCTGGTGGTCGCCGCCGTGATCCTCGCCGGGGGCTGGCGCGGACGGAGCGCGGAGCTGCGCGCGGCCCTGATCGCGGGCGTGATCTGGGCGCTGGCGGCGACCGCGCCGCTGATCGCCGTGGCGGCGACCTGGTCCGCCTACTACTACCTGTTCGCGCTCTGCGGCGTCGGGCTCGTGCTGGGAGCGCTGGTCGCGCGCGCTCCGCGCGCGCTGGCGGCCGTGGTGGTGATTGCGCTCGTGCTCGGCTCCCAGTCTGGTCGCCAGAGCATGGAGTTCACCACCGGGCGCGGCGCCTGGACCTGGCAGTCGCGCATCAACCGCGCGTACGTGGACCGCGCCACCACGCGGATCGCCCGCTATCTCGAGGATCTCAAGCGGCAGCGACCCACGGTGCCGCCGCGCACCACGTTCCTCTTTGGCGGAATCCCCGCGTTCCTCGCCTGGCAGAGCGCCGACGGGCCACTGGTGCGCTGGGCCTATCGCGACACCAGCCTGCGCTCGTACTACCAGAGTGACTTCAAGCTCGAATACGCACGCCGCGGCCCGGTGTTCTTCTTCATCGTCGACCAGGACTCGCTCAAGGAGGAGGCGAAGGATCCGCGCCAGCTGCGCGGCATCGCGCTGAGGCTCATGCTGGACGACCGCTACGACGTCGCGCTCGACGTCCTCACGTGGCTCAGCGAGCTCGAGCCGCGGTCCCTCGACGTGAAGTATTTCCGGGCATGGATCGGGTGGGCGATGGGTGACTCGGTGTCGGCGTACCGGCTGATCCAGGAAGTGGGGCTGCCGCCGGTTCGCGGTCTCTCACCGGAAGCGGAGGCGGCCGAGAGGCAGCTGGCGGTGGGGGACACGATCGGAGCGATGGTGCGCCTCGCCAAGGCGATCGAGCGGTTCCCCTTCGACCCGAGGCTTCATGCGCTGTCGGCCGACGTTCGGCTGGGGCACGAGCCGCGTGATCCGCAGGGGCGCATCGAGGCGCTCGCCGCGCGCGTGCTCGCGGACGACGGTCCCACGTGGCTGCGATGGGGGATCATCCAGGCGGGCGACGCCCGCCATCGGCAGGCGGTGCGCTCGCTCGAGCGCGCGATGGCGCTGGGGATCCACGATCCGGCGCGGGAGGAGCAGGTGCGCGCCGCGATCGCCCAGCTGAAACGGGCGCTCCCCGGCGGCGACCTCGCGCAGCAGGAGATTCGTCGCGCCCCGGGCGCGGCCGTCACGGCGCCCTGAGGGGCCGGGCTGCCTTGACCGTCCCCGGGGGGTCGGATATAAGAGGAGGCCGCCCGAACCACATGGGCACCGTCGGAGTGGGGCTGTAGCTCAGTTGGGAGAGCGCCTGACTGGCAGTCAGGAGGTCGACGGTTCGATCCCGTTCAGCTCCACCATTCTAAGCCACTGAACTTGAAGACATTGAAGGCCCCCGGTCACGTCGACCGGGGGCCTTTGTTTTGGCGATTGTGCCCGATACTGTGCACGGACTCGTAGGCATCAAACGCTGAACAGGTCATTGGCAAGGAGGCCACCATGCGCAGAGCACGAGCAATCTTCTCCGCGTGCGTCGGGCTGTTTCTGCTCGCTCCTCTTCCCGGCGGTGCTGACGGCGTTGTTCACTTCGCGTCGGACCAGAACTGGTCTGCGGCGCCCATGAACCCCGACGAGAGCATCGGTCCCACGGTTGGCCAGGCCGAGTGCTACCCGATCCCCGTCGCGTTCAACACCGGCCAGATTCCGGGCGCGTGCAGTGTTTGGCTCCCGGGATGGACTCCGCAGACCCCGGCGGACATGCAAGGTGCATTCTTCACGAAAGACATTGTCGTGCCGGGCGCACCCACAACAGGCACGATCTGGATCGCAGTCGACGACTGGGTACAGGTCACCGTGAATGGCGTCATCGTCTGTACTCGTGGAAGCATCACCGACTTCAACGCAGCCGCCGCGGCGCAAAACCCGCTTCAAGCATTCGACCTGGCCCCGGCCCTGATGGTGGGGACAAACTCCATTCAGGTCTGGGTGCGCAATGGGCCGAGCTCTTTCGCTGGAGACTGCGCCCCCTGTCCATGGTCCATGAACAGCGCGTGGGTATTCTTTGGAGGCTCGATCACATACGACAGCCCCACTGCCGCCATCCGCTCCACCTGGGGCGCGCTCAAGGTCATCTACAAATAGGGGAGGCCGCCATGCACCGAGCAAGAGCGTTCTTCTACGTCAGCGTCGGAGTGTTCCTGCTCGCGTTGTCGTACCACCTCGGGGCGAGGAGCGCAGGTGCGCAGGGCCCTCTCGCCTTGCTGGCAATGACCGACTACCCGCAGCTGCCGTGGGCGGCTGTTGCGCTCGACAAGGCCGGGGGCATCTACTTCGGCCAGAATCGGCAATGGAGTCGTATCGGCACAACTCCCAGCGTCCCGACCACGGTGTGGACGCGCAACTCGAGCGGAGAAGTTTTCGTCACCCTGGAGAACGGCGACCTCTATCGCCTCGCATCCGACTGGTCCCTGATCTATGACAGCAATGTCTTCGGTGGCCCGACGCCCGCAGACGTCCAGACGTGGGGCGCGATGAAGTCGCGTTACCGCGCTGAACGCGAGGGCGCGCAGCCCGCGCCACAGGGTCGGTGATGGCGCTCGAGGCGCTGTTGACCATGGCAGCCCAGGTGGTGGCTCACATCCCGGGGATCCTTGAGGTTAAGGTTCACGACACATTCGGGCTCAAAGACCTGATAGTGGCGCTCGTGCAAACGGGCATCGCTCTCGGGGCTGCTTACCTCGGTGCTCGGATAGGTGGTAGGACTTCACGAGACGCGGCCACGGCGGCAATCCGCGATGAATGGACGATGGAGAGGAACTACGCCATCGAGCGGCTTATCAGGCGAGTCGAGAGCAGTCTTCGGCGCGTGAAGAGACTCGGCGACAGTTGCACCGACCACAAGCCGGAGAACCCCATCAACCTCAACGTCGCCGAGGGGCTGGAGGTCGCCTGGAACCTCTACTACCGGGTCGCGGAGCCAATCTTCACGACTGGCGCCGGAGACTTTTCAGAACGCCTGGATTCCTTTTTCGTCGCCGCTCACACCCTCGCCGAGAAGATCAAGGAACTCGAATCTAGACGCCGAGAGCTTGTAATGGAGGATGTCCGCGACACAGGGCGGCGCGGCCTTGCACAGGCTGCACTACAAAAACTGCCCGAGGAACGAAAGCCGCTGCTGAGTGAACTCGCCAGCATCGCCACGGATGCCGCGACGTTGCTCGACCAAGTGCATTTGCTCGGCGGCGGGCACGGCGCTCCGCCAGCGCCGCGGGCCAGGTGAGGCCTCCACCCAATGACGCAACAGCGACCGACTGCGTGTTCCGAGGTGAGAATCAGCGTGCCGGCGATAGCGGCGAAGCCCCTCCCGGCCGTCTGACTTCTCTTCCGGCGGTGGTCGTATGAGTCATGGGTGGAAGTGCTCGATGTACGTGCCGTCATCCATGAGCGAAACAGTCAGCCCATCGCCCTCGATCAGCATCTTGCGGGCGCTCACGAGTTCTAGCTCAAGGCGTACGCTGCCGCTGAAGTCGAGCGGAACC
Source organism: Candidatus Eiseniibacteriota bacterium (assembly GCA_035275545.1). Lineage (GTDB taxonomy): Bacteria > Eisenbacteria > RBG-16-71-46 > RBG-16-71-46 > RBG-16-71-46 > WS-11. The sequence continues at coordinate 17,157 of DATEMP010000131.1, forward strand.
GCAAACACGTTCTCCAATTGTCTTGCGCCCAAGTGAAGGGTGCCTCCCGAGATTTCGGCAGGTAGCTTCGGGTCGGGTGCCTCGCAGCGCCCCGCGCTGAATCGGAGCGCCGTCAGGTGGATCCATCCCGTTCCGGCATCCCGACCAGGAACACCTATCGAACGGTGCACATAGGCATCCATCCAGACAACTACGTCTGTGCCCTGCACCTCGAGGGACTTGACCGTGGAGTCGTGGAGCTCAATGCCGCTGGCTTCGACTAGACCCTCGCGGTCCCTCCACGACTCTTGATCAGCCCGCCAAACGGGAACCGGATCGTACGAGGCCTTGCGGGCGAGCCCGCGAACGGCCAGATAAAGCGCCCCGACACAGCCCATTCCCGAGAGAATGAACAGGACGAACAGCAGGCCCAGGATCAGGGGGTTCACGTCGCCGTTCGGTCTCACCCCGAAGGCAAAGTAACCGACCGCCGCAGAGCATACGGTCATGACGATCGCGGCACGCAGAAAGTGCCACGCGCTCCTGAGCAGTTGAGCGCGGGTCATGTACCGAACGTCGGTGCGCGGCCCGAAGCCGTGCACTGGAATCTCAGGCGCAGGTCGAGGGTCAGACATCCACCCATCCTCCAAGAACGAGAGCCCTTCGCCGGGCACCCCTTTTCGCGAACATCGGAGGGGGAAGGCCCTGCAAGCTGAACGACTAGGGCCTTTGCTCAGGCCTTGAGAAGGCCTTCATGACCACGTCGCTCAATCTTCTGTTCCCGAAAGCTGCGTAGTACCCGAGCAGGATTCCCAACCCGCAAGTGCCGAGGCCATGCAGCTTGGCACTGGGCGCAGTAACCAGAGTGGCGATACCGTAGGTAATGAGCAAGACAGCGAATACTCCTGAGAGTGACCGCTTCGTTCTCATCTAGGGAACACTCCTGGTTCTTACTCTTCCGGCTCAACCATGAACCACGACAGAAGGACGTCGTTGTCCCACGTGTGCATTCCCCCGTCCGGCTGCAAGAGCCAGACGACCGACGGTTCGGAACTCAGCCCCTTGATTACCTGCCACAGTCCACCAGCGGCGTGTACTTCTCCCGTCGGCCTTCCCTCGTGATCGCTCACGACGAGATCCGTGATCAATCGCAACCGATGCCCGCCCTGACGCCGCAGGGATACTGGTCAAGATCGTGCTCGCTCCCGAACGCTGGCGTGTACGAGTCGTCACTCAATCGTGGAGCCTCCGCAGGGAAGTGTCGCGGCTCTGGTTGCGAGCGCTATCCGCGGGTGAGGGTCTCGTCAACGCGGACCCGTTCGTGGCCGAGTTGTGCCGGCATCGAAGGCCGGCGCCAGCCTGTCGACCGCCGCTATCGTTATCGGCTCCGCCCAGTCCGCTAGCTAGGGCCAAAAACCCGCCATGGCGCCCGGTTGGAGGGGGTCAGGAACGACGATCTCGGCCCGGCCTGACTTCCAGGTCAAACCTCCGGCCGATCGCGGGTTTCTGGCCCCTTGAAGCTGCGCCATGGTCCACACCGCTCTCCAGGACGACGGTGTGATTCGTCGACCCGACGTGCTGTGCCCGCGCTTGTGCCCAAAGAATGTGCCTGATTGTGTGCCCGTGCGCAGTCTGGGCCCGCGCAATCGATGACATCCTTGCGCAACAGTGCACAGGGTTAGCGCCTGGAACAGGACTGGCAGTCAGCAGGTCGACGGTTCGATCCCGTTCAGCTCCACCATCATGAACTGAAGAACACGAAGATTTCGAAGGCCTCCGGCCCGATGACCGTGGGCCTTCGTCTTTGGCGAACGAGCCCGCACGGTTGGCGAGGCTAAACAGCAGTCCAATGGTTGCAGTGAGTTGGAGCGGCGACGAACAAACCGGTTGCGCTGAGACCTGCAGCGCCTAATGTGCCTCGCACGTGGGCGACGTCTTGGCCGCCATGAGAGCGCCAGGCGTTCCAGTGCCGCCAGAAGCACGCGACTCCCCCGAGTCATTGCGTTGCTCGCCCTCGCGCCAGACACGACACGAAGGCCGGTCCATTCAGTCCCCACGATCCGCTGGGCGTCCCGGGCGTTTTCCTGGGTCTCCAGGAGTCGATTCATCTTTCCACGCAGGAGGAGAGTGCTCATGAGTTCCGATACTCGTATCCATTCCTCGGCAAGGACGATCGCATCACGTCTGATCGGCGCCACGCTTTTGATCATGGGGTGTCTGGCATTCGCGACCACGGCCGGAGCGCTGACCTTGGTGGTCGACGACGACGGGCAGGGCACCGATACGGACTGCAACGCCCTCACGCCCTGTTTCCTCACCATTTCCGCCGCGGTCCTGGCGGCGTCGGCGGGCGACATCATCGTCGTGTGTCCCGGCACGTACGCCGAGAACGTGACGATTAACAAGCAGCTCACCCTCCAGGGAGCCCAGAGCGGCGTTGCCGGCTGCGGTCGCGTCGTCGGCGCGCCGAACCCGGCGGTCGAGTCCATCCTCTCCGGGCCCGCTCCCGGGCCGACGCTCATCACCCTGGTCAGCGGCTCGGCGGGCACCATCGTCGACGGCTTCTCGTTCATCGGCGCGACGCGCTGTCTCGAGTCGGCCACCGGCCCGATCAACAACGTCATCATTCGCAACAACCACTTCGCCGGGTTCACCGGCTCGGGGATCTTCCTCAACGATCCCGGCGTCGACGTGACCGTGGATCAGAACAACGTGGACGGCTCGAGCAAGACAGGGGGCAACAGCATCCACCTCGACACCGACCTGTTCAACGGCTTCCACCTGACCCGGAACTGCATCGTGAACGCCGCGGCCGGCCCGGGCTTCTTCGTCGACGGTGCCCACAACGTCGGCCCGAGCGGCCGGCCGCCGCTGATCGACGGCAACCGGTTCGAGGGCTCGGTGACCAACGTCGGCGCAAATCTCGGCTCGCGCGCCTTCGGCGGCGGGACCATCAGCAACAACATCTTCCGCAACAACGGATTCGACGGGCTGCAGGGCGGGATCCAGAACACCACGATCAACGGGAACCTGTTCGACAACAACGGCCGATGGGGCCTGGCCCTGACCGCCTTCGGAAACCTGGCGGTCGATCGCGGCGGCCAGAACTGCATCGTCACGGGCAACACCTTCACCGCCAACGACAGCGCCGGGTACTTCATCAGCGCGACTCAGGCGCCGGGCAACGCCGCCAGCAACAGCCTCAACAACAACGACCTGGTGAACAACGGTCCCGGTGCTGGTCTGGGATTCGGCGCGATCTACCGCGGCACGGAGACCATCGACGTCGAGTGCAACTGGTGGGGACACGCCAACGGCCCTGACTACGTGCCGGCGAATCCCAACCCCCCGGCGGACGGGTTGTTCGGGACCAGCGCGTTGTATTCTCCCTGGCTGAACGGCTCGATCACGGGCACGCCGCAGTGCGAGCTTCCGACGCCTGCGGAGCGCTCGACATGGGGTACCCTGAAGACGCGGTACCGGTAGACTCCGAGGCGGCAGCGGCCCACATCCCTCTCGGAGGACCGAGCGGGTTGTGGGCCGTGGTCTGCCCAGGAGGCCCTATGCCGCTTCGTGTGCCTCGACCGCCGAAGGTGCTGATCGCGTTGCTGGCCGGCTGTGCGATCGCACATGCATCGCCCGCCCACGCGGTCATCCGAGTTCCCCAGGACCATGCGACGATTCAGGCGGCGATTGACGCTGCCCCTCCGGGGGAGATCGTGCTGGTCGATCCCGGGACTTATGTCGGGAGCCTGCGTTTCAACGGCAAGGCGGTGTTCCTGCGCAGCACCTCCGGAGCGCCGTCCACCGTGATCGTCGGAAACGGCGGGACCGCGGTCGACATTGGACCGGGAGGGGAGCTGACCGGCTTCACGATCACCGGCGGCCAGGGCGATTTCGGCTGCGGGACCGAAGTCCACGGCGTCGGGACCCGGATCGCGCGCAACATCTACGAATCGAACCAGCCGGGAGGGCTGACCTTCGCCACCATCTGGGGCAACACGTCTTCTCCGGTGATCGAAGGAAACCGGTTCCACAACAACGGCTGCGATCAGCAGCACCTGTCCGCGGTCATCACCTTCGTCAACACGTCATCGCCTCGGATCATCAACAACCTCTTCGTCGACAATCCGTGCCGCGGGATCAACATGACGCTCCCGGAGGGCAACCAGCCTCAGGTGATCAACAACACGCTGGTGGGAAACCGTGCGGCGATCCATGTCGATGGCCGCATACCCACCTCGCTCCAGGTGTTCCGCAACAACGTGATCGTGGGGAACCAGATCGGTCTCGAGGTGGTGTTCGGCAGTGGCTACCCCACCTGGGATCACAATCTGGTCTACGACAACGTCACCAACTACGTGGATATCCCCGACCAGACCGGGATCTCGGGGAACCTCTCGGTCGACCCGGCGTTTGCCAATCGCCCGGGCCGCGACCTGCATCTGACCATGCACTCGCCGGCCGTGGACGCAGGCTCGCCCGTTCTTGCCCCCGACATGGACTTCGACGGCCTGCCCCGCCCGATCGACGGCAACAGCGACGGGCAGCCGGTGGTCGACATGGGCGCCTACGAGCTGGGCCTGCCCACGCCGGTGGTCGCGGCACTGGTCGAGGCATCGGTCGGACCCGCGGGCGTGACGCTGATCTGGCACCTGCCGGCGGAGTCCGGACCGGTGACCCTCTATCGCCGTCAGTCGACGGAAGACTGGACTGCGCTGTCGCTGCTCGATCGTGACGGCACGGGCCGCGTGAGCTACCAGGACCGGGCCGTCCTCCCCGGGGCGAGTTATCGCTACCGACTCGGGATCGTCGGTGGAGACGGTGAGACGATGACGCCCGAGGTCGAGGTGCTCGTGCCGGTGTTCGCGATCGCGCTGCATGGGACGGTGCCCAACCCTTCTTCGGGGCGGCCCCTGATGGCGTCGTTCACCCTGGCGAGCGGGGATGACGCGACGCTCGAGTTGTTCGATGTCGCCGGGCGGCAGATTGCGCGTCGAGAGGTGGGATCTCTCGGGACGGGCTATCACGTGGTCCCCATGGTTTCCGGGCTCGACCCGGGAGTCTACCTCGTCCGCCTGACCCAGGGTCCTAAGAGCATTCAGCGCAAGGCGGTGGTCACGGGGCCTTGAAGCCTTCGCTGCGGCCCACTCGGCCGTGCCCGCGTGCGATCTCCATGCTGGCGATTGAATCCGGCCGGGGTGGGGCGTAGCCTTCTTGGTGTCGAGGCGCGCGGTGCGCTGCTGTTTCGGGAATCCCGGGCCGCAGGCAACCCCGCCGGCAGCTGCTCGCACGACTCCGGCGCCAACACCGGAAGGCCTCCGATGACCGATCGCCCGGTTCCCGCGCGCATGCGCCGCGGATCCAGCCGCATGCTCTTCGCCCTGTCGGTATGGGTCGCTTTGGCGATCGAGCCCACGCTCCCCGACACCGCCTTCGCCCAGCTGGCGAACCCCGACTTCCCGAGCACCAACGGCACGGTCTACGACCTGGCGCGCATCGGGAACACGCTCTACGTCGCCGGGAGCTTCACGCACGTGGGCCGCGCCACCGGCGGGGCCGCGATCGTGGACGCGACCACGGGCGCGGCACCCTCGGGATTGCCGGTGGTCTTCGGCGCGGTGTTCGCCACCGTCCCTGACGGCTCGGGGGGCTGGTACATCGGCGGTCAGTTCACGCAGGTCGGCGATCAGCCGCGGCAGAACCTGGCCCACATCCAGGCCAACCTCGGCGTCGGGTCGTGGAATCCCGGCACGGACGGCCCGGTCCGCGCGCTCGCCCTGAGCGGGTCGATCCTCTACGTGGGAGGCCAGTTCTCGACCCTGGGTGGCGCCCCTCGGGGGGCTCTGGGAGCCGTCAACGCCACGACCGGGGTCGCAACGAGCTGGGCTCCGCAGCTGAACGACGAGGTGCTCGCCCTTGCGACCGACGGCACGATCGTCTACGTGGGCGGGTTCTTCACCGACGTCGGTGGCCATGCCCGCTCGTATCTGGCCGCGATCCGCGCGAACAATGGGAATCCGACCGGCTGGAATCCCGCCCCCGACCAGCCTGTGGACGCGCTGGTCCTGAGCGGCACGACGCTCTACGCGGGCGGGGCATTCTCGACGATCGGTGGACTGCCGCGCGGGCGCCTCGCCGCGCTGAGCACCGCGACCGGGGTTCCCAATGCCTTTGCTCCCGACGCGAACAGCACCGTGCTGGCGATCGCGGTGAGCGGGAGCATGGTCTACGCCGGGGGCTTCTTCTCCTCGATCGGTGGGCAGACGCGCAACCGGGTCGCGGCGCTCGATGCGACGACCGGTCTAGCCACCGGATGGAATCCCGACCCGAATTTCCTGGTCCACGCGCTCGCGGTGAGCGGTTCGACCGTGTACGTGGGAGGCGAGTTCACCAGCATCGCCGGCCAGCCGGCCGCCTATGGCGTGGGCCTCGATGCCGCGAGCGGCGCTATCACCGGCTGGAATCTCAATCCTGACTCACAGCTGCGCGCGCTGGCGGTGAGCGGCTCGTCGGTGCTGGCGGGCGGATACTTCCAGATGGTCGGCGGAGCCGCGCGCAGCAATCTGGCGGCGATCGATCTCGGCACCGGCCAGGTGAACGCGTGGAATCCGGCGGCCAATGCGGCCGTGTTCTCGATCGGCGTGATCGGATCCACCGTCTATCTCGCGGGGCAGTTCAGCGGTGTCGGAGGCGCGGCGCGCAGCCTGGTGGCCGCCGTCGACGGCACGACCGGGCTCGCGACCAGCTGGCAGCCCACGTTCCAGGGCGGATACGACTCAGGCGGGGATCCCTGGTTCCCAGCGGTGTACGACATCGCCGTGCACGGCTCGACCGTCTACGTGGGTGGTAAGTTTGGCGGCATCGGCGGTCTGCCCCGCGGACACCTGGGCGGGATCGATGGCACCACCGGCCAGCCGACCGCCTGGTCGGGCGGCTCGCTCCCCGGATACAGCGCCGACTACTACGTGAACACGATCGCCACCGACGGAATCTGGGTCGGCTACGCTCACGGAGGCTTCCTGAGCATGGGTGCGATCAACATCGCGACGCCGACCGTGGCGTGGACCGCTACTCCCACCGGTACCGAATCCGAGATGATCGTGGACAACTCCACGCTCTACGTCGGCGGCAACTTCACCGCCATGAACGGGCAGCCGCGCACCTGCCTGGCCGCCTTCGACATCACGAATGGGACGCTGCTGCCGTGGAACCCGGTCGCCAACTCGACGGTCCTGGCGCTGAAGGTGAGTGGCTCGACGCTCTACGTGGGCGGAGCGTTCACGACCATCGGTGGGCAGCCACGCCTGAGCCTGGCGTCGCTCGACCTCGCCACCGGCACTCCCACCGACTGGAACCCGACCACGAACGGGGCGGTGGCGACGCTGGATCTCGAGGGCTCGACGCTCTACGCGGGCGGCGGGTTCTCGATCGCCGACGATGCCCTGGTACGCAACCTGGCGGCGATCGAGGCGCCTCCGGTGGTCGGCGTGCCGAACGTGCCGCTGCCGGTCGCCGGCGTGGCGCTGAGCAGCGAGCCGAACCCCATGCAGGACCATGCGTGGATCCGGTTCGTGCTTCCGAATCCCGGGCGGGTGACGCTCGACCTCCACGACATCGCGGGCCGCCGCGTGCGCCAGATCCTGGCGGACGCGGGCCGCGATGGCGGGCCGCAGAAGCTCAGGATCGATCGCGACGGACTTCCGGGCGGTCTCTATTTCCTGGAGCTTCGGAGCGAGGGTGTCGCCGCCCGGCAGAAGCTGGTGGTGCTGCCGTAGCGTCCTACAGCGCTGGCGGAGCCGGCACTCGCTGCGTGTCGCGCTCCGCCAGCAATGCCTCGAGCGTCGCCCGCGTCTCGGGCGCCCACCAGTCCACCTCGCCCGGCTGCGCCACCGCGATCCGGCCGGCCGAGTCCAGCACGTAGGTGTAGGGCACGCTCGGACAGGGCAGGTTCTCGCGCAGCGCGCGGCGCTGGTCGATCAGCACCGTGAGCCGGAGCTGCTGACGCGCCACGTAACGCGCCACCGACGGGAACGGGTCGAAGCACACCACCGTCACCTTGAGACCTTCCATCCCGGGATCGCGCCGCAGCGAGTCGAGCAGCGCCAGCTGCGAGCGGCTCGCGTGCTCCCAGGGCGCCCAGTAGTGGACCAGCAGCACGCCGCGGCCGCTCACCAGGCGCTCGGTGCCGACCGGCACGGCGGGGAGGATCGCGTCGATCGACGCGGGGGTGCGCGCGGTGACCGCGCGGAGGACCAGCGGCTCGGGCCGCGCGCCGGCACGCTCGACGGTCCAGAGCTGGGAGCGCCAGGCGATCCACGCCACCGACACCACCAGCACGGTGGCGATCAGGACCCTCGGCTTCACATGCCGACGGCTTCGGGGACCGGTTCGCCCGGCGCCTGCACGGTCGGGCGCCGGCCGCGCACCACCGAGGTCCAGCGCACCAGGCTGTCGACCATGACCACCAGCAGCAGCGCCATGATGGCGAGCGTCACCACGCACTGGATGCGCGCCGGCATCGGTGCGGCGAGGAACGCCGCCCACAGGCCGGGTGATCCCTGCTTGAGCTGCGGCGCCAGGTAGTTGATGCCCAGGTTCATCCACCCGGCGGTGAGGGTGTTGACGCACATGAAGGCGAGCGGCAGGAGCGTGCACCACACGTAGCGCCCCTTGCCGATGTTGATGAGCACCGAGGTGCCGATCGCGAGCGCGAACGCGGCGAGCAGCTGGTTGGCGACCCCGAGCATCGGCCAGAGCGTGCTCACGGTGCCGGTCTGCAGGAAGTAGCCCCACGCGGCCACCGCGAGCGCGCTGAACGCCACCGAGGGCGCGAGCCCCTTCCAGGTGCGCAGCGAGGGCATCGCGAGGCTCCCGACCTCCTGGAGCATGTAGCGGGTGACGCGGGTGCCGGTGTCGATCAGCGTGAGCACGAACATCGCCTCGAACATGATTGCGAAGTGGTACCAGAACGACATCAGCCCCTTCATGAGCGGGAGCGAGGCGAACACGTGCGCCATGCCGACCGCGAGCGACACCGCGCCGCCCGGGCGCCCGGCGAGCGTCTCGCCGACCTGGGCCTCGAGCGTGTGCAGGTCCTGGACCACCATGCCGAGCTGGGCGAACACCTCGGGCCGGGTGTTGATCGCGAAGTAGTCGGCGGGGGCGAGCGCGCAGGCGGCGATCAGCGCGATCACGCCGACGAAGCCCTCGAGCACCATCGCGCCGTAGGAGATCGGCAGGATGTCGCGCTCGCGGTTGATCATCTTGGGAGTGGTGCCCGAGGCGATCAGCGAGTGGAAGCCGGAGATCGCGCCGCAGGCGATGGTGATGAACACGAACGGGAAGAGCGGGCCCGGGATCACCGGCCCGCCGCCCGCCACGTAGGGCGTGAACGCGGGCATCTGGAGCCGCGGGTTGACGATGATCACCCCGATCGCGAGCAGCACCACCGCGCCGATCTTCATGAACGACGAGAGGTAGTCGCGGGGGCAGAGCAGCAGCCACACCGGGAGCACCGAGGCGATGAAGCCGTACACCATGATCGCGTAGCCGATGGTGGGCTTGGTGTGGCTGAGCCAGGCATGGAGCGGCGAGTGCGGCACCCAGGCGCCGACCCCCACCGCCACCAGCAGCAGCACGACGCCGGCCGCGGTCGCGGAGCGGATCGAGCCGGGGCGCAGGCGGTAGGACCAGAGCCCCATGCCGAGCGCGATCGGGATGGTGCAGGCGATGCTGAATACGCCCCACGAGCTGTCGTGGAGCGAGTTCACCACCACCAGCGCCATGACCGCGAGCGCCACGGTCATGACGAACACGATTGCCACCGCGGTGGCGCCGCCGGTGAGCGGGCTCACGTGCTCGCGCGCGATGTTGGCGAGCGACCGGCCGCCGCTCCGCACCGAGGCGGTGAGGATCACCAGGTCGTGCACGCCGCCCGCCACCACCGATCCCACCAGGAGCCACAGGAAGCCCGGCATGAAGCCGAACTGGGCGGCGAGCACCGGGCCGATCAGCGGCCCGGCCCCGGCGATCGCGGCGAAGTGGTGCCCGAACAGCACGTACTTGTTGGTGGGCACGTAGTCGCGCCCGTCCTGGAGCGTGTGAGCGGGGGTGCGGCGCAGGTCGTCGAGCGTGGCGACCCGGGCGGCCAGGAACGCGCCGTAGGTGCGGTAGGCGATGATCGCCACCAGCGCCGAGACGATCACCAGGTAGAGGGCAGGCACGGCCGAAAGCTACCGCCGAAGCGCGATCGTCGTCTAGGCGATCCGGTAGTGGGCTAGGCGGCCTTCTTGAGCGGCAGCGGGGTGACCTGAGCTCTGCGCCTGCGCCGCCCGTTCCCGGGTCCCTCGGCATCGTCGCCCGCGCCGCCGACCGTGGCGCCGGGCGTCTTCGCGCCCTCGCCGCAGAACGGGCACCAGGCCCATGCCGGGTTGAGGCGGCGCCGGCACGACTCGCAGTGCTCGCCCACGAACTCGCCGCACGAGGGGCAGTACTCGAACTCGGGGGCCAGGACCGCCTGGCACGCGGGGCAGGACTTGGCGCCCTGGTCGGCCAGGTAGATGACGCGCGACACCTCGTCCAGCGTGGTGCGGCCCTCGAGCACCTTGCGCAGCCCGTCCTCGCCCATCGAGTGCATGCCGTTTTCGAGCGCCGCGGCGCGGATCGCGCTGTCGGCGGCGTTCTGGGTGATGAGCCCGCGGATCGCGTCGGTGATCTCGAGCGTCTCGAAGATGCCCATGCGCCCGTGATAGCCGGAGTTGCGGCAGTGCGGGCAGCCGCGCCCGCGGCTGAGCGTGACCGTCCCGTCGCGCAGGTCGCGGGCGCCGAGCCGGTTCAAGCTCGCCGGGCTCACCTCGTAGGTCTCGGTGCAGCGCGGGCAGAGCGTGCGCACCAGGCGCATGCTCACGACCCCGATCAGCGCCGAGGCGACCATGAACGGCTCGAGCCCCAGGTCGATGAGCCGCGTCACCGCGCTCGGAGCGTCGTTGGTGTGCACGGTGGTGAGCACGAGATGGCCGGTGATCGAGGCGCGGAACGCGATCTGGGCGGTCTCCTTGTCGCGGATCTCGCCCACCATGATCACGTCCGGATCCTGGCGCAGGATGGCGCGCAGCGCGGTCGGGAAGCTCTTCTTGGCCTTCTCGTCCACCTGGACCTGGTTGATCCCGGCGATCTGGTACTCGACCGGGTCCTCCACGGTCACGATGTTCTTGGTCACGCTCTGGATGTGCTTGAGCGCCGCGTAGAGCAGCGTCGACTTGCCCGATCCGGTGGGACCGGTGACTAGCAGGATGCCCTGGGGGCGCGAGCAGTAGCTCTCGACCGTGGCGCGCTCCTCGGCGTAGAAGCCCAGGTCCCCGAGACTGCGCGCCGTCTGGCCCTGGTCGATGACCCGGATCACGACCTTCTCGCCGTGGGTGGTCGGCAGGGTCGAGACCCGCATGTCGACGCGCCGCCCGCGCACCTCGACCATGAGCCGCCCGTCCTGGGGCTGGCGCTTCTCTGCGATGTCGAGGTTGGAGAGGATCTTGATGCGCGACACGATCGCGCTCTGGGTCCACTTGGGCAGCCGCTGCGCCTCGTGCAGCAGGCCGTCGACGCGGAAGCGCACCACCAGATCCTTGTCCTGGGGCTCGATGTGGATGTCGCTCGCCCGGTCCTCGATGGCGCGGTGGAGCAGCCAGTTCGTGAGCCGCACGATCGGCCGCCCCTCGGACTCCTTGATGAGGTCGTCGATCGCCTGGAACTGCTCGACCTCCTCGACGGTGTTGACCACCACCTCGTCCTCGGTGCTGATGATCTTGCTGATCACCTCGCTCACCGAGCGGTCGATGTGGTAGTAGCGCTCGATCGCCTCGCTGATCTGGGAGGGGAGCGCGAGCACCGGCTTGATGAACATGCCGCTGTGGAAGCGCAGGTCCTCGAGTGCCGCGACGTTGAGCGGGTCGGCCATCGCCACGGTCAGGCTCGAGCGCCCCTCGATCTCGATCGGGATCGCCAGGTACTTGCGGGCCACGTCCTCGCGCACCAGCGCCAGCGCCTGCTCGTCGGCGGTCACCTCGGTCAGGTCCACGAGCGGCAGGCCGAGCTGGAGCTGGAGCTGCTTGAGCAGCACGTCCTCGGTCACCAGGCCCATGCGCATCAGGGTGGCGCCCAGCAGCTCCCCGCTCTTGCGCTGCTGGGCGATCGCGTCGGCGAGATCCTGGGGACTGATGACCTTGGCCTCGATCAGCAGGTCGCCAAGCCGCTTGTGCTCACGGGCTGCCATGCGGGTCTCCCGGGGGTGGTGCCAACGGATGTCGTGACGCACCAGTGGTATCGGCCGCCGGGGCCGCCTGCCGCACGCGAAACTGTTGGCCCGTGGTACTGTCGCGCGCCATGTCCGAATCCACGTTGCCCCGCGAAACGACCGCCGCCGGAGCCCCCGAGGGGGCCCTGCCGGTGGCGCCCCCCAGGCCCGGTGCGGGCGAGGTGCCGGCCAGCCCCAGCGAAGCCTCCGCGCGGTCGCTCCGCTCGCTGGTGCTGCACCTGAGCGAGGGCTTCGACTCCAGCACCAACCTCACCGACCTGCTGCGGGCCGCCGGGCGCCACGTGCGCAAGCTGGTGGACTGCCAGACCTCGCGCATCTGGCTCACCCGCCGGGCGGGACGCCGGCTGGTCGCCCGCGACTTCCCGGCCGGCGGCGGGCCGCCCACCATGCTGCGCCTCGCCCACGACGAGAGCCTCGCCGGCTGGGCGTTCTCGCGCGGCGAGGTGCTGCGCATCAATCCCGGGCAGCCCCGGCCGCCGCTGCGCGGCCCGCTGCCCGAGTTCCGCTCCGCGCTGGTGGTGCCGCTCTACCGCCGGGGCGAGGCGTTCGCGGTCATCGAGTGCCTGGACAAGCTCACCGGCGAGTTCACCGACGAGGACGTCGACAAGCTCGAGGTGGCGGGCGAGCACGTGGCGTTCGCGGTGGACAACGCCCTGCTCTACCAGGAGACCGAGCGGCGGGCGCTCGAGAAGGAAGTGCTGCTCGACGTCACCACCAAGCTCTCGGCGACGCTCGACCTCGACGAGGTGATCGACACGATCTTCAAGTCGCTGCGCCAGGTGGTGAGCTACGAGGCGGCGGCCATCTACCTGCTGAACCGCGGCACCCACGCGCTCGAGCTGGTGAACCAGGTCGGCTATCCACCCGGCTCCGAGCAGGCGTTCGCCCTGCGCGTGGGGACCGGGATCGTGGGCTGGGTGGCGAAGACCGGCGAGCCGCTGATCGTGCCCGACGTTGCCAAGGACGTCCGCTACGTGTCGGCGCGGCCCGAGACCCGCAGCGAGCTGGCGTCACCGCTGAGGCTCGGGGACAAGATCATCGGCGTGTTCAACCTCGAGAGTGATCACGTGGATGCCTACCACGAGGGCCATCTCGAGCTGGTGACCGCGCTCGCCACCCAGGCGGCGGTGGCGCTCGAGCGGGCGCGGCTCACGCGCGAGCTGCTCGACCGGCGGCGGCTCGAGAAGGAGCTGGCGATCGCGCGCGAGATCCAGGTCTCGTTCCTGCCGAAGGAGTCGCCGCGCATCCCGGGCTTCGAGATCGTCGGCACCGCCATCCCGCACGACGAGGTGGGGGGCGACTACTACGACTTCATCCCGATCACCGACACGCGGCTCGGGATCGCGATCGCGGACGTGTCGGGCAAGGGCATCCCGGCGGCGCTCATCATGGCCGGGTTCCGCATGAGCCTGCTCGCCGAGATCCGCAACGAGTTCGCGATCCGCGCGGTGATGCGCAAGGTGAACCGCCTGCTCCACGAGAGCACCGACCGCGGCAAGTTCGTCACCGCCTTCTACGGCGTGCTCGACTACAAGAACCGCGTGATCATCTTCACCAACGCCGGTCACAACCCGCCGACCCTGGTGCGCGCCGCCAACGGCAGGATCGAGTACCTGGAGGAGGGCGGCGTCGCGCTGGGCGTGCTGGCCGAAACCGAGTACGACGATCGTCCGATCGCGCTGCGGCCCGGGGACGTGCTGGTGTTCTTCACCGACGGCGTCTCGGAGGCCGAGTCGCCGACCGGCGAGCACTACGGCCAGCAGCGGATCGAGCGGGTGGTGTCGGCGCACGCCGGCGAGCGCGCCGCCGACATCATGGCGGCGCTGATCGCCGACGTGCAGGCGTGGAGCGGCACGCGAGGGCAGACCGACGACCTCACGCTGGTGGTGCTCAAGGTCGACCCGGAGTAGGCACGCGCCCCGTGCGTGCCTACGGCGCCGCAGCGGCCTCGCCGTCCCCCTCGATGTGCTCGAGCGCGCGCGCGGCGGTCAGCACCTCGGCCGCGTGCCCGCGGATGTGCACCTTGTCCCAGATCGCGACGATCACTCCGTGCCGGTCGGCGAGCACCGTGCGACGGCGGAAGAACTCGATCGACCAGCCGGCGAGCCCGATCCTCTTGAGGCCGCCGAACGCTTCGGCCGCCTGGCGCTCGGGGTCGGAGATCAGGGGATAGGGGAGGGCGAGGCGCGTGCTCCAACGGCGGTTGCCCTCGACGGTGTCGGCGTTGACGCCCGCCACCTCGACCCCGGCGCGTTCGAAGTCTTCATGGCGTTCGCGAAACTCGCGAAGCTCGCGGAGTCAGCCCGGGCTGCCGTTGAGCACGTAGAAGAAGAGCACCAGCGGCCGGTGGGGAATGAACTGACGCAGCCGGTAGTCGCCGCCGCGCGAATCCGGAAGCGTGAGGTCGGGGAGGGGCCGCCCGAGAAGCTCGTCGCTGGAATCGGCCGTGCTCACGAGATCGAGAGTATCAGGATGGTCCGCCCGCGTCGCCGTCCCCGAGCGGGGCGTCGGGAGGTGGCGCAACCCACGATGCTTGACCGCTTTCCGGGCTGCCCATAGTATGCGGTCCAGCGTAGTTTCGGCCTGCTCTGGAGCCCCTCCGAATGACCTTCGACCCGACCGTCGCCTTCACCTTTCCGGTGTTCGTGCTGAGCATCGTGGTGCACGAGTGTGCCCACGGATGGATGGCGCTCCGGTGCGGTGACCCGACCGCGCGCGAGCAGGGCCGGCTGACACTCAACCCGCTCCCGCACGTCGACCTGTTCGGGTCGATCCTGCTGCCGGGCTTGCTCATGCTCACTCACGCGCCGTTCCTGTTCGGATGGGCGAAGCCGGTGCCGGTGGACAGCGCCCGGCTGCGGCACCCGCCCAACGACCGGGTCAAGGTGGCGCTCGCGGGCCCGGCCTCGAACCTCCTGCTGGCGCTGGCGTTCGCGGCGCTGGCTCGCGTGGCGCCCGAAGCGGGCTTCTGGGCTCCGCTGCGGCAGATGGGCCTGACGGGCGTGGTGTGGAACTGCGCGCTCGCGCTCTTCAACCTGATCCCGATCCCGCCGCTCGACGGCTCGTGGGTGCTGATGCGCTTCCTGCCGATGCGTCACATCATCGTGCTCCAGCAGTTCCGGCTTCTCGGCATGGTGCTGGTGGTGGCACTGATGAGCGTGCCCGCGATCGCGAACGCGGTGATCTACCGGCCGCTCCGCCTTGCGGTGCGGGCGTGCCTGGGACTGTTCGGCATGGCGGTCGCCGCACTGTGAAGACCGGGCGCATTCTCTCCGGCATGCGGCCCACCGGCCGGCTCCACCTCGGCAATTACGTGGGCGCGCTCGAGAACTGGGTGCGGCTCCAGGACGAGGGCTGGGCGAACTACCACATGGTGGCCGACTGGCACATGCTCACCACCGGCCACGAGGACACCTCGCGGCTCCAGTCCGACACGCACGAGATGGTGGTCGACTGGCTCGCCGCCGGGCTCGATCCCAAGCGCAGCGTCATGTTCGTGCAGTCGGCGGTCAAGGAGCACGCCGAGCTCCACCTGCTGTTCTCGATGCTGGTGAGCAAGGCGCGGCTCGAGCGCATCCCGACGCTCAAGGAGCAGATCCGCGACCTGCACCTGGACGAGCAGACCATCTCGTACGGGCACCTGGGCTACTCGGTGCTCCAGGCGGCCGACATCCTGCTCTACAAGGCGACCCACGTGCCGGTGGGCGAGGACCAGGTGCCGCACGTCGAGCTGACGCGCGAGATCGCGCGACGGTTCAACTTCCTCTACTGCAAGGATCGCCCGGCGGTGTTCCCGGAGCCCGAGGCACAGCTCACCAACTTCGCGCGCCTGCGCGGGAACGACGGTCAGCGCATGAGCAAGTCGGCGGGCAACGCGCTCATGCTGGCCGCGACGCCCGAGGAGATTGCCGCGTACGTGAAGGGCAGCTACACCGACCCCAAGAAGCTGCGTGCGAACGATCCCGGGCGGCCCGAGGCGGATGCGAGCGACGGGCACGGCGGCTGCGTGGTGTGGGAGTACCACCGCAAGTTCACCGCCGCCGAGGCGGAGGGGATCGCGGTCAAGTGCCGCGCCGGCCAGCTCGCGTGCGTGCCCGACAAACAGCACCTCACGCGCGTGCTGACCGAGGCGCTGGCGCCGATCCGCGAGCGCCGCCAGCGCTGGGCGCAGGACGCCGACGCGGTGCGCGACGTAATCGCCGACGGCAACCGCAAGGCGCGCGCGATCGCCGAGCGCACCATGGACGAGGTACGCGAGGCGATGGGCCTGGGCTCCGCCGCGGAGGTGACGCGATGACCGAAGACCCCAAGGCCGGCGGAGACGAAGCACAGGCTCCCCCGCCCCCCGAAGGACTCCCCAGCCGCGGCCCGACCAACTCCGTCATGATCAAGGTCGCAAGATTCGAAGGCCCGCTCGACCTCCTGCTCCACCTCATCAAGCGCGACGAGATCGACATCTACGACATCCCGATCGCGCACATCACCCAGCAGTACCTGAGCTACATCGAGCTCATGCGTCAGCTCGACCTCGACGTGGCGGGGGAGTTCCTGGTGATGGCCGCCACGCTCATGCGCATCAAGGCCAAGATGCTGCTGCCGCTCCCCGCGGTGGGCGAGGAGGAGGACGAGGGCGATCCGCGCGAGGAGCTGGTGCAGCGCCTGGTCGAGTACCGGCAGTTCAAGGAGGCGGCGGGGATCTTCAAAACGCACGAAGAGGAGCGGCGCCTGCTGTTCGAGCGCGGCATGCTGCCGGGCGCCGACGAGGCGGGCCCGCTGCCGCTCGCGCCCGCGACCCTGTTCGACCTGCTCGACGCCCTCAACCGGGTCATGCTCCGCATCCCGGAGCAGCAGGTCTACGACGTGCGCTCCGAGACCTACGACGTCGAGGAGAAGATGTCGCTCATCGCCCGCACGGTCGCGGAGCTGGGCGAGGTGTCGTTCGCGAAGCTCATGGAGCAGTGCCGGGCACGCGCGGAGGTGATCGTCACCTTCATCGCGCTGCTCGAGCTGGTCAAGCTCGGCACGGTCGGCGTGACGCAGCCCGAGCCCTTCGGCGACATCCAGATCGTCGCCCGCACCCCGGAAGGAAGTGAGGCGGATGCCCCCGTCGAATCTTGAGGCGGCGCTCGAGGCGCTGCTGTTCTCCTCCGATCAGCCGCTGCCCCTGACGCTGCTCGCCGAGTCGCTGGACGCGCCGCCCGACCTGGTGGCCGAGGCGCTGCACGCGCTCGAGACCTCCTACGCGGCGCGCGGCGCCGGCATCCAGCTGCGCGAGATCGCGGGCGGCCACCTGCTGGTGACCGCGCCCGAGCACTCCGAGTGGGTGGGCCGGCTCCTGCGCGGCAAGAAGAAGATGCGCCTCTCGCGCGCGGCACTCGAGACCACGGCGATCATCGCCTACAAGCAGCCGGTGACGAAGGCGGAGGTCGAGGCGATCCGCGGCGTCGATTCCAGCGCGGTGCTGGCGACGCTGCTCGAGCGCAATCTCGTGACGATCCGCGGACGCTCGAAGGTGGTGGGACGGCCGCTGCTCTACGGCACCACCCAGGAGTTCCTCGACTACTTTGGCCTGCGCGAGCTGAGCGAGCTGCCGCGCCCCGAGGAGCTGCGGGCGCTGGTGGCCGCGCGCGAGCCCGAGCAGCTCGACATGATGGAGCTCGAAGCCCCGGCCGGCGCCATCGACAGCCAGGTGCTCTCCGAGCTCGAAGTGGTGGCGCTGGTGGGCTCGGACCTGCCGGTCACCAGCGACCAGCCGGAGCACGAGGTCGAGCCGCTCGGGCAGGACGACGTCGACGACGCGGTGGCCGAGGAGCTGCGCCCCGAGCGATCCGTTGACTGAGCCTTCGCGCCCGCCGGCGTACCGTCGTCCGGGCCGCCGTGC
>DATEMP010000132.1:0-8389 GCA_035275545.1 Candidatus Eiseniibacteriota bacterium
TCGGGCGCGCCCGCCTGGTGTCGCCCGCGGAGGCCTCGCGCGTGCCGGAGAGCGCGGTGCGCTTCGCCTGCGAGCTTCCGGCGGGTGCCGAGCGGCCGGCGATCGTCCTCTCGCGGCGCCCCTTCGATCCGTCGGGATGGACCGCGCTGCCACAGGGCGACGGATTCATCGTGCGCGCGCTGAGCGGACCGATCACGTCGCTCGCGGACGCGGGCCTCGCGATCGATCGCGAGACGCCGGTGTGGTGGGCGGTTGCCCACGTCGACGGCCATACCGGCGCGCTGCGGGTGAGCGAAGTGCGCTCGTTCACCGCCGAGCCGCGGTTCATGAACACCATCGCCGCCTCCCCGTACCTGGGTGAGGCACGGCGCGGCATCATGGGGCGTGACGAGATCGAGCAGCGCGTGGGCGTCGCATCGGCCGCAACTCCAAGGGGGCCGGCCCGCATCCGGCTCTCCGCGGGGTACGACTTCGCGCCCGCCGAGGGCGCCCCCAAGGTGCCCGCCGAGCTCGCGACCCCGGTGGGATCCGGCAAGCCGGACGGGCTCCAGGGCTACCTGGTCCAGTTCGAAGCGATGCCGACCGCCGCCGAGCTGGCGCGCATCACCGGCGACGGGGGCGCGGTGGTCGCGTACATCCCGGACCAGGCGTACCTGGTCCGCATGAGCCCGGCGGCGGGAGCGCGGCTCGCGGCCGAGCCCGGCGTGGCGTGGGTGGGCGACTACCTGCCCGCCTACAAGCTGAGCCCGCTCATCGACCGCGCGGCGACCGGGTCGCAGAAGTACACCGCGCTGCTCTTCGCCGACACCGACGTGGCGGCGACGAGCGCCGCCCTTACCGTACTCGGCGCCGCGGTCATCGACACCTGGGACAACGGCATCAACAAGATGGTGCGCTTCGAGACCGCAAGCGACCTGCTCCCGACCGTGGCCTCGCTGGTCCAGGTGGCGTGGGTCGAGCCGGTGGTGCCGCTCGAGCTCTCGAACGACCAGGCGCAGTGGGTGGTGCAGACCAATATCAGCAACAACCGCCGCGTGTGGGACATGGGGATCCGCGGCCAGGGACAGATCGTGATGACCTCGGACAGCGGCATCCAGGTGAACCACGAGATGTTCGTCGACCCGCTGGTGCCGATCGCCGACTTCGGCGACTACCCGACGCACCGCAAGATCATCGCCTACAAGAAAGGCTCGACCAATCCCGCGGTCGAGTTCGGCGACCATCCCGGCGCGGTGTTCCACGGCACGCACACCGCGTGCACGGTGACCGGCAACGACGCGCCCGCGGGCGCGGTGCCGTTCGACGGCATGGCGCCCGAGGCAAAGATCTACTTCATGGACATCGGTGGCACGACGCTGCTGAACGGCGTCGACGCGTTCCCGGATCTCAACGACCTGTTCCAGCCGCCCTACACCGGCAACACCGCGGGCGGGGCGCGCGTCTCCTCGCACTCGTGGGGCGGCGCCACCGCCGGCGCCTACACGCTCCACTCGCTGACCGCCGATCAGTTCCTGTGGAACCACAAGGACTTCTACGCAGCGTTCGCGACCGGCAACAGCGGCACCGCCGGCTCGGTGGGCTCGCCCTCGACCGCGAAGAACGTCACCAGCGCCGGCGGCACCGAGAACGGGACCGGCCCCGGCATCTACACCTCGACCAGCCGCGGGCCGTGCCAGGACGGGCGTCGCAAGCCGACCTTCTCGAGCCCGGCGGTCGACCTGATCTCGGCGAGCGGCACGCCGGGATCGTACGCACCGCTCTCCGGCACCTCGATGGCGACCCCCTGCCAGACCGGGGCGATCGCTCTGGTGCGCCAGTACTGCACCGAGGGCTGGTATCCGACCGGCGCCAAGGTGCCCGCCAACGGCTTCGCGCCGTCGGCGGCCCTGCTCAAGGCGATGGGGGTCAACGCGGCGGCCAACGTGGTGAGCGGGTTCACCGCGCCCGACAACAACGTCGGCTTCGGCAAGATCAGCATCGACAACGTGCTCTACTTCGCCGGCGACGCGAAGAAGCTGCTGCTGGTCGACCAGACCGACGGCCTGGGATCGGGCCAGTTCATCGAATACCAGGTCAACGTGGTGGACGGCGCGGTGCCGCTCGAGGTGTCGCTGTGCTGGACCGACTTCCCCGGCAACCCCGCCGCGGCGATCCAGCTGGTCAACAACCTCAACCTCACGGTGAGCAAGGGCGCCACCGTCTACAAGGGCAACGTCTACTCGGGCGGCTCCTCGATCACCGGCGGCACCTACGACGACCGCAACGTCGAGGAGGCGGTGCTGGTCGGAGCCCCCGCGACCGGCGTCTGGACGGTGCGCATCGACGCGGTGTCGGTGCCGATGGGCCCGCAGCCGTTCGGGCTGTGCATCACCGGCGGGGTGGGGACCAACGCCGGCACGGTGGCGATGGATCGCGCCGAGTACGGCTCGACCAGCACCGTCGAGCTCCGGGTCACCGACACCAACGCCGGCGCGACCGTGGGCGTGCAGCTGGTCTCGTCCACCGAGAGCACGCCGCTCGCGGTGACCCTGACCGGCGCCAACGGGATCTACACCGGCACCGCGACCCTGACGCCGGCGAGCCCCTCGGCGGGTGACGGACTGCTCTCGGTCTCGCACGGCGACCAGATCACCGCCACCTACCAGGACGCATCGCCGGCGGCGACGCTCGCCGCCACCGCGACCGTGTCGCTCGCGACGCCGATCATCTCCAACGTGCGCGCCATGCCGCAGGGGACCGGCAGGGTGCAGATCGCATGGGACACGAACATCAACGCCTCGTCGCGCGTCTACTACGGCCTCACGCCGTCGCTCGAGCTGGGCTCGGCCGACGGATCGGGCGCGCCCCTCACGCACACGGTGGACCTGAGCGGGCTCACGCAGGGTGCCACCTACTACTACGACGTCGAGTCGGTGGCGCTGAGCGGAAACCTCGCCCGCGACGACATGGGCGGCCTGCACCACAAGTTCACGGTCAAGGCCAAGGGCGACATCCTGCTCGTGTACGGCGCCGACGGATTCGAGCGTGCCGTGGCGTGGGAGGGAGCACTCTCGGCCAGGGGCTACGACTTCGACACCTGGGGCGCGACCCTCGCCAACGCGCCGCCGCTCGGCGACCTCGCCGCGGGGCTGCGCTCGTACGCGGCGGTGCTGTGGCAGCCGGGCTTCGAGGAATACCCGGCGTTCACCGACCTCGCGCGCACCGCGGTCACCAGCTATCTGGACGGCGGCGGGCGGATGCTCGTCAACGGCCACGACATCTGCTGGGGCATGTCCGACCCGCAGGGGCCCGCGTTCTCCGTGGACCGGCGGACGTGGGTGCAGAACACGCTCAAGGCGATCTACCAGGCCGATCCCGCGACCTGGAGTCAGGCGGTGGGGATCGCCGGCGATCCGATCACCGGCAGCTACGTGGCGGGGATTCCCTACCAGCCGTTCCGCGAGGGCGGCGCGGGCGACGAGGTCGACATCAACCCGCTCGCTCCCGGCACCTCGAACTACATCTTCCTCGACGGCGGTGGCGACGCGACCCCCGACCACGTCGCGTTCCGCTGGCAGAGCGCCACGCCCAACGGCAGCGCCGCGACCGCGTTCTGGGGCGGCCAGCCATCGCGGCTGGTGAACTTCTTCCTCGAGTTCACGGCGCTCGATCCGCCGTTCACGTCGCCGAGCACCACGCGCGCCGACCTGCTCGACAAGACCATCCTGTGGCTCATGGGCCGGCCGCGTCCGGTCGTGCACCTCACCTCGCCCAACGGGGGCGAGGTCATCACCGGCAACTCGGTCCCGATCACCTGGACCGAGACGCCCGGGCCGGGGCGCGCGATCGCCTCGCGCTCGATCGACTACTCGCTGGACGGCGGCTCGTCGTGGGCGACGCTCGCCACCGGGGTGGGGCCGAGTCCCTACGCGTGGAACCTGGCGACCACGCCGAACACGATCGGCGCCCGGGTCCGCATCCGTGTGGTGGACAACGGCGCCCCCGCGCTCTCGGCCACCGATGCCTCGGACGCGAGCTTCTCGCTCGACCGTGCGAACGGGGACGGCCAGGGTCCGGTGGTGGTGGCGGGCTCGATCGCTTCGAGCCCGAATCCGATCCACCGTCCCGATCCCGCCACGCTCACCGCGAGCATCAGCGACCAGGAAACCGGCTCGGGCACCGTGACCGCCGCGGAGTGGTCGACCGGCACGACGCCGGCACCCGCGGGCACCGGGACCGCCATGTCGGGCGCCTTCGGAAGCCTGACGGTGGACGTGAGCGCCGCGCTCAACACCTCGGCGCTCGCGGCCGGGCAGCGCACGCTGTGGGTGCGCGGCCGGGACGACCAGGGCAACTGGGGCCCGGCCTCGTCGCTCACCGTCCAGGTCAACGGCACCGGGGTGACCGGCATCGACGACGGAACCCCGGCGGTCGCGTTCCTCGCGCAGAACGCGCCCAACCCCTCGGCCGGCGGAACCACGATCGCGTTCGGCCTCACCCGGCCCGGTGCCGCGACGCTCGACGTGTTCGACGCCCAGGGCCGGCGCGTGCGCCGGCTCGCCGATGGCGAGCACGCGGCGGGTGTCCACCGCGCCCGCTGGGACGGGCGTGACGAGAGCGGCAGCCGGCTCCACGCGGGGCTCTACTTCTACCGCCTCATCACCTCGGAAGGCCGCTTCGAGAGGAGGATGGCGCTGATCCAGTGACCGGGGACAACTCCTGTCGTGACATGTCCTCATCGCGTTGCGGCCACCCTCGCGGGTGGCCGCGGCGCTTGGAGCGCGGTGCGGAGCGTGGGAGACTCGAAGGGTCTGATCGCGGGGCGCAACCCGGCGCGAGCCGGGCCACGGGGCCGACAGGGAGGTGCGAGGATGCGATCCGGTTCGGTGATGCTGGGGGTGCTGGTGACGGCGGTGGCGCTGGTCTACCTGTCGAGAACACCGGTGCGCGCCGAGGACAACGTGACCGAGCGCGTGAACCGGGCGCGCGAGGTCTACCAGGAGCTGGTCGCCACGCCCGACCGCTCGATCCCCGAGCAGCTGCTCAAGAACGCCAAATGCATCGCCATCTTTCCCCACGTCATCAAGGGGGCGTTCATCATCGGCGCGCGGCACGGGAAGGGCGTGGTCATGTCCCGCGACGCGAAGGGCGGCTGGAGCCCGCCGGCGTTCTTCACGCTCACCGGCGGGAGCTGGGGCTGGCAGGTGGGGGCGGAGGCCTCGGACGTGGTGCTGTTCTTCATGACCGAGCGCGGGGCGAAGTCGCTCCTCGAGAGCAAGTTCACGCTGGGCGGCAAAATGGGCGTGTCGGCGGGTCCGGTGGGGCGCACGGCCGAGGCGAGCACCGACGCGCAGCTCAACGCGGAGATCTACTCCTACGCAAAGTCGAAGGGCCTGTTCGCGGGGATCTCCCTCGAAGGGGCGCGCATGGCCCCGGACGAGGAGAGCATCGAGCGCTTCTACGGCGAGAAGGTGAGCGCGCGCGCGATCCTGTTCGAGCACAAGGCGCCCCGGAAGCCGGCGGAGGTCGGGAAGCTCCTCAGCGTGCTGCCGTAGGGCCGCGCGGCGCGGAACGACGCTCCTCGCTGGTACACGCGCCGCTCGTCGGTCGTCCCGCGCCGCCGGCCTCTGCCTCGATTCACATTTGCGCGGCCGACCGCTCTGGGCGACATTCCCGGCTCGTCCTTCATCGCGCCGAGGAGGTCTCCCCATGTGCCGCGCCGCCGCGCTCGCGCTGTCTTCGCTCGCTCTCGCCGTCACGCTGTCCTCCGCGGCCGCGGCCGCGGCCGCGCCTCCCACGCCCGAGGCGTTCCTCGGCTTCCCGGTGGGCGCGGATCGCAAGCTCGCCGACTACGGGCAGATCGTTCGCTACTTCGAGGCGCTCGATCAGGGCTCGGAGCGAGTCTCGCTCCAGCGGCTCGGCAAGACCACGCTCGGCAACGATCTGGTCATGGCGGTCATCTCGAGCGAGGCGAACCTCCGCAACGCCGACCGCTACCGCGCGATCGCCCGCCGCCTCGCCGACCCGCGTGGGCTCGACCCGGCGGAGGCCGAGCGCCTGATCGCCGAGGGCAAGGTCATCCTGCTCGTGACCTGCAACATCCACTCGAGCGAGATCGGCGCGAGCCAGATGGCGATGGAGTGGGCGCACACCCTCGCCACCAGCGACGATCCCAAGGTGCGCGGCTGGCTCGACGACGTCATCCTGCTGCTCATGCCGTCCATCAATCCGGACGGCACCGACATGATCGTCCAGTACTACCGGAGGTTCGTGGGCACGCCCTGGGAGGGCGGCCGGCTGCCGTGGCTTTATCACCACTACGCGGGCCACGACAACAACCGTGACTGGTACATGCTCAACCTGCCGGAGACCCGGCTCGTCAACCAGGTGCTGCACAAGGACTGGTTCCCGCAGGTGTTCCTGGACGAGCACCAGATGGGCACCACCACCCCGCGCATCTTCGTGCCGCCCTACGCGGATCCGCTCACCACGCTGGTGCATCCGCTCCAGTGGCGGATCAACGACCTGATCGGCACCGCGATGGCGCTGCGGCTCGAGCAGGCGGGCAAGAGCGGCGTCATCTACTCGTACGCCTACGACGCCTACTGGCCGGGTGGCACCAAGAACACCGCCTGCCTCAAGAACGTCATCGGGCTCCTCACCGAGGTGTCGTCGGCGCGCATCGCCACGCCCGTCTACGTGGATCCGAACGAGCTGGGCGGCGGGCGCAAGGGGCTTCCCGAGTACCGCCCGCAGATGAACTTCCCGAACCCGTGGCCGGGAGGGTGGTGGCGGCTGCGCGACATCATCGACTACGAGCTGATCGCCGGGAACAGCCTGGTCGAGACCTGCTCCTCGTACCGCGCCGAAGTCCTGCGCTCCTATTACGTCATGGGGCGCAGCGCGGTGGAGCAGGGCACGCGCGAGGCGCCCTTCGCCTACGTGGTTCCGCCCGCGCAGCACGACCCGGCGGCCGCGATGCGGATGATCGACCTGCTCCGCGAGCACGGCCTCGAGGCCCGCGTGGCGCGCGATGCGTTTTCGAGCGCCGACGGCCGCCGGTTCGCGGCCGGAAGCGTGGTCCTTCCCGCCGCGCAGCCCTACCGGCCGTTCCTGGTGGAGATGATGGAGCGCCAGCGCTACCCCGAGGTGCGCCAGGGGCCCGATACCAAGGAGATCTTCAAGCCCTACGACGTCACCGCCTGGACCCTGCCGCTCCTCATGGGGGTCGAGTGCGAGCGTCTCGACCAGCCCTTCGCGGCCGTCTACGAGGACTCCTCCGCGGTTCGCCCGCTCGAGACGCACCGCTACGCGCAGGACGCGCCCGCGCTGCTCCTGTCGGCGGCCAGCAACCAGTCCTACGCGGTGGCGAACCAGCTCATGGCGGCGGGCGTCAAGGTCGAGCGCGGCGTGGACACGCTCGAGGCGCAGGTCGACGGCGCGCCACGGAGCTTCCCTCCGGGAGCGTTCGTGGTGCCCGCGGCCGCGGTGACCCAGGTGGAGCGCCTCGCCGCCGAGCGTCGAGTCGAGGTGTTCGGTCTGGCGAAGTCCTCGACCGGCCGGCGGACCGCGCTGCGCACGCCGCGCATCGGCATCTACAAGTCCTGGGCGCCGTCGATGGACGAGGGGTGGACCCGGTTGGTGCTCGACCAGCACGCGTTCAAGTACACGAACCTCGACAACACCGCGATCAAGGCGAAGGACCTGGCGCAGAAGTTCGACGTCATCCTGCTGCCGGACCAGGAGAAGAACCTGATCGTCGAGGGCAAGCCCCGGAGCGAGGAAGGCCCCGGCTACTTCGAGCCGCTGCCGCCGCCCTACACGGGCGGCATCGGCAAGGAGGGGGTCGCGAACCTCAAGGCGTTCGTGGAGGCGGGAGGCACGCTGGTCTGCATGTCGGACGCGTGCGGGCTCGCGCTCGACGAGTTCAACCTCCCGGTGCGCAATCTGGTCGGGCGCATGAAGAGCACGGAGTACTCGCTCCCGGGCACCATGGTGAACCTCGAGGTGGACACCACCCAGCCGCTCGCGTGGGGCATGCCCCGCACCTGTGCCGCGTACTACACGAGCGGACCGGTGTTCGGCACCAGCGTGCCGGGGGCGAACACCGGCCGGGCGGTGGTGGCGCGCTTCCCCGAGTACGGCGACCAGGTGGTGGCGAGCGGATGGGCGGCCGGGACACCGGCGATGGCCGGCAACGCGGCGGTGGTGGACGCGACGCTCGGACGGGGGCAGGTGGTCCTGTTCGGTCCCCGCGTCCAGAATCGCGCGCAGACGCTGGCCACCTACAAGCTCTTGTTCAACGCGATCTTGCGCCCGGCGCTGAACGCTGGACGCGAGGCGGGCTCGGCGCGCCGTTAGCGGACGATCGTGACCGCCCGGCGCAGGCGCTGTCCCTGCGCCTCGAGCC
>DATEMP010000133.1:0-3021 GCA_035275545.1 Candidatus Eiseniibacteriota bacterium
CAACCGGGGCGCCGAGGTGGCGCTGGCGGCGGTGCAGATGGCCGCGCTCAAGCCGGCCGCGGAGCGCCGGTGAAGGCTCAGCCACGCACCGCCCGCCGCAAGGCCCGCGAGGTGGCGTTCCAGCTCGCCTACCAGGCGGACGTGATGGCTGAGGGGCTCGACGCCGACTGGCGCGCGCGCGAGGACCAGGCGGCGCTCGCCGCCGATCCCGCCGAGCTGGTCGACGACCTGCTCAAGGTGCTGCGCGGCCGGGCCGCGGAGGTCGATGCGCTCATCCAGGGCGCGGCGCGCAACTGGGAGATGGACCGGCTCGCCGCGACCGACCGCTCGGTGCTGCGGGTCGCGACTGCCGAGCTGCTCGGGCGCCCCGGCACGCCGGTGCGCGTGGTCATCGACGAGGCGATCGAGATCGCGCGGCGCTTCGGCGGCGACGAGTCGGCCCGGTTCGTCAACGGCGTCCTCGACCAGGTGGCGCGCACCCTGCGCCCCGGGGAGGTGTGATGCTGCACGCGATCCTCTCCGACGTGCACGGGAATCTCGAAGCGCTCGAAGCGGTGCTCGCCGACATCGCCCGGCACCGGCCGGCGAGCATGGTGTGCCTGGGCGACTTCGTCGGCTACGGTGCCTCGCCCAACGAGTGCATCGATCGGCTCAAGCCGATCATCGAGCACGCGGTGGTGGGCAACCACGACCTGGCGGCGGTCGGGCTGCTGCGGCTCACGTTCTTCAACTCGAACGCCGCCGCGGCCGCGACCTGGACCGAGAACACGCTCACGCCCGAGAACCGCCAGTACCTCTCGACGCTGCCGTTTTCGGTGCGCTGGCGCGATGCGCTGCTCGTCCACGCCTCGCCCGCCGACCCCGAGAACTGGCACTACGTGCTCAACCCCGCCGAGGCGAGCGCGGAGATGGACGCCTACCAGGAGACGGTGTGCTTCATCGGCCACTCGCACTATCCCGGGGTGTTCGAGCGGCACGACGGCCAGATCCGCTACACGCGCGTCCCCGAGGTGCGGATCCAGAAGGGCCACCGATATCTCGTCAACGTTGCGAGCGTCGGCCAGCCGCGCGACGGCGATCCGCGCGCCGGCTACATGCTCTACGACACCGGCGAGAAGCTGCTGCGTCACGTTCGGCTCGACTACGACCTGGCGGGGGCCATGAAGCGCATCTACGACGCGGGGCTGCCGCGCTTCCTGGCCGAACGCCTGCAGTGGGGGGAGTAGGGTTGGCGCGGGCGTCCACGCTCGATCACTGGGAGTCGTACTGGCGCGACCACCGGCGGATCGAGGAGACCTACTCGACCGGCGACCGGCTGGCGCGCGAGATCCTCGCGGACGGCGCGGTCACGGGCCAGCCGGTGCTCGAGGTGGGCGCGGGCTCGGGACGCGACACGCTCACGCTGGTGCGCGCCGGGGCGGTGGGCGTGGTGCTCGACTACTCGCCCGCCTCGCTCGAGCTGGTGCGCGACCAGGCGGCGGCACAGGGGCTCACCGTGCATCTGGTGCGCGCCGACGCGCTGCGGATGCCGTTCCGCGAGGGCGCGTTCGCGGTGGTGTTCCACCAGGGACTGCTCGAGCACTTCCGCGACCCGATGCCGTTGCTGCGCGAGAACGCGCGGGTCACCCGGCACGGCGGGCGCGTGGTGGTCGACGTGCCGCAGACCGTCCACCTCTACACGCTCATGAAGAAGACCCTCATCGCGCTCGACAAATGGTTCGCGGGCTGGGAGACCCAGTTCACGCCCGCGGCGCTCGAAGCGCGGCTGTCCGACGCGGGGCTCCGGGTGCGCCGCACCTACGGCGACTGGATGGTGCCCGGGCTCTGGTATCGCGTGGTGCGCGAGCTCCTCAAGCGCTCGGGTGCCATGACGCTGCCGCTCGAGCCGCGCGGCCCGGGCTGGTGGGAGCGCGGCTGGCGCGCATGGCGCGCGTGGCTCGGGCAGCGGCGCTGGGGGCTCTACACCTGCCACGTGATCGGCACCGTGGCCGAGCGTCCTTGAGCCGACCCATGCGAGCGGAGCGACGATGAGCGCGGGCGCCGGGCGGCGGCTCCTGGCGATCAACTTTCGCGATCCCGCCCACCCCGAGGCGGGCGGGGCCGAGCTGCACCTGGAGCACATCCTGCTCGAGGCGGTGGCGCGCGGCTGGCAGGTGACCTGGCTCGCGAGCGGATTCCCGGGCGGCGCCCCGGACGCCGAGCACCGCGGGATCCGGATCGCGCGGCGCGGGAGCTGGTGGAACTTCAACCTGGTCGTGCCGGGCGTGCTGCGCCGCGAGTTCTCGTCGCCCGCGCCGGATCTCGTGGTGGAGGACGTGAACAAGGTGCCGTGCTTCGCGCCCTGGTGGACCAAGGCGCCGGTCGCGGTGATCGTGCCGCACCTCTTCGGCTCGACCGCGTTCCAGGAGGCTTCGTTCCCGGTGGCGCTCTACGTCATGGCGCTCGAGTGGCTGATCCCGAACGCCTACCGGCACTGCCCGTTCGTGGTGATCTCGGAGAGCACCCGCGACGACCTGGTGCGCCGAGGGATCCCGGCCGGGCGCATCACGGTGGTGCACTGCGGGCTCGACCACGACACCTACCGTCCCACGCCGGGCGTGGGGAAGAGTGATCAGCCCACGATCGTGTTCGTGGGCCGGCTGCGTCGCTACAAGGGCGTGGACTGGGTGATGCGCTCGCTGCCCGCGGTGCTGCGGCGCACGCCGGTCGCCCGGCTGCTGGTGATCGGCGACGGCCCGTTCGAGGGCGAGCTGCGCCTCGCCGCGGTGCGGCTGGGCGTCCCCCACGCAGTCAGCTTCCTGGGCTTCCTGCCGCGCGCCGATAAGGTGCGCCGGATGACCGAGGCGTGGGTGGTGGTCCAGCCTTCGCCCAAGGAGGGCTGGGGCCTCACCGTGGTCGAGGCGGGAGCGTGCGGCACCGCGGTGGTGGCGGCCGACAGCCCGGGCCTGCGCGACTCGGTGGTGCGCGACGTCACCGGGCTGCTCGTGCCCTTCGGCGACGACGCGCGGCTCGCGGAAGCGC
>DATEMP010000134.1:0-5232 GCA_035275545.1 Candidatus Eiseniibacteriota bacterium
CGCGTCGCTGCGTGGGGCAACGAC
The DNA here is from genome assembly GCA_035275545.1 of Candidatus Eiseniibacteriota bacterium. GTDB lineage: Bacteria > Eisenbacteria > RBG-16-71-46 > RBG-16-71-46 > RBG-16-71-46 > WS-11. The sequence continues at coordinate 25 of DATEMP010000134.1, forward strand.
GTGCTGATCACCTGGAAACAGGAGATTGGCCTCGGCCACGCGGGCTGCGGGTTTTCCACGGACGGCGGGCAGACCTTCACCCCCGCCGAGCTTCCGCCCGTGCCGGGATGGCGCTGGGCGGGCGATGCGTTCGTCGCAGTCGATGAGAAGACCGGCGTGTTCCGGCTCGGCGGGCTCGTCGAGCGCGACGACGCCTCGCAGGGGATCGCGGTGGTCAGCGCGACGCTGGCCGACGGCACGATCACCTGGGGCGCTCCGGTGCTCGCGCGCACGGCCCACAACACGGCCGCGGTGCTCTCGAAGCCGGTGATGGTCGCCGATTCCACCACCTCCAATCTCTATCTGGCGTGTGTGACGTTCGACGCCGCCGGCTGCCGCGCGGACTTCCAGCGCTCGACGGACGGCGGAGCGTCGTGGAGCAAGCCGGCGCAGATCTCGAGTGTTGCGGACGGCGCGGTGCTGGGCGCGCGGCTGGCAATCGGCCCCGCCGGCGAGGTCTACGCCGCCTGGGCCGCGATCGGCCGGGGCGCCGAGGACTTCATCCGCATCCGCACCAGCGCGGACCAGGGCGCCACCTGGAATGCGCCGGCGACTGCGGCCACGATCCAGGTCGCGCGCGACGGGCGCCGCGACGACATCGCGTCGATCGCGGTGGACCGTACCGCCGGAACGCACCGCGGGCGCATCCATCTCGCGTGGAGCGAGGGCATCGATCGAGGCGGTGAGGCGCCGGGCACGCTTGGCAGCCTGGTCGAAGTCGAGAACAACGACGTCTTCGCCCGCGCGAACGCGTTCACGCCCGGACAGCGGCTCCGCGGGTCCCTGGGGCCCGGGCGCGACCTGGACCTCTACGCGTTCTCCGCGGTCGAGGGCGCGAGCTACCTGTTCGCGTGCGACTCGATGACCACCCCCTTCGCGCTCCGGATCTACTGCAGCAAGGACACCACCGTCCGCATCGTCACCTCGACGGCGGCGGATCGCACCCGGGACGGTGTCGGCGAGCTGGTCTGGACCGCGCCCGCGTCCGGCGTCTATTACCTGAGCGTGATGAGCGCGGGCACGCCCTGCGGCTACCGCATCTCGACCGGTGTCGTCACGGGCGGGCCGGGACGCGCGCGCGACGCGGGCGAGGTGTTCGGCTCGTACTCCGGCGACGGCTCGACCTGGTCAGCGCCGGTGCGCCTGAACGACACGCCCGCCCGGTACGCCGAGAGCACGCCCATGATCCAGGTGGCGGCCGACGGCATGCCGTACGCGGGATGGCTCGACTGGCGCGACGACGTGTGCGGATCGAAGACCTACCGCTACGCGACCCGCTCCACCGACGGCGGCGCCACGTGGGCCCCGAGCCAGCGCATCTCGGACGTGCAGGGCGACGCGGCCGAAGCGATCCCCGGCGCCGAGGGTGGCGATCTCGCCGCCGACGCGCGCTACCTGCGCGCCGCGTGGACCGACACACGCACCGGTACACCCGAGGTGCTCACGGCACGCATCGACACCTGGCACGACGTCACGATCCGACAGGGCGACCTGGGATCCGACGCCGGCACCTCGATCCACCCGAGCTGGACGGTGGCGAACCGCAACCCGCTGTTCGCGAACACCTATGGATGGACGCTCACCAGCCAGCGCAACTGGCCGCTCACCGGCGTGGGCGCGCTGTCGGTGGCCGCGCACGGCACCGGCATGATCGATCCGATCGTCGCGGTCCCGGAGAGCGCGGCGGCGGGCGTCAACCGCATGACCCTCACGGTGAGCAACGCCCGGGGCACGATCCGCCGCTCGTACGGCTTCAACGTCACGGTGCAGCCGCGGCCCGCCGGCGCGCCGGCGATGGTGGCCGACGCATTCGATCTCAAGACCGCCGAGGCGGCGAGCGCGGCACGGCTCGACTTCAGCCTCCCCTACGGCGGCCCGGTGCTGCTCCGCATCTACGGCATGCGCGGCGAGCTGATCCGCACGCTGGTCGACGGCGAGCGCGCTGCGGGCGCCAACGCCGTGACCTGGGACGGCCGCGACGAGCGTGGCGAGAAGGCCCCCGCCGGCCCCTACGTGTGCCGGCTCGAAGGCTTCGGCAAGGTGCGGGTGCAGCGCCTGGTGTGGCTGAGGTGAGCGGGCGCCAGCCGCGCCCCTAGGCGCGGCCTTCGCGGCGCGCGGGGCCGGATTGGCAGCGGCCCCGACTCAGCGCCCGGGCAGGCGCTCCTTGAGCCACTCACTCGCGGCGGCGATCTCGCCGGGCGTGATCGTGTGGCCTGCGGGATCCCAGCGCACCGTCACCTCCGCCCCACCGGCACGCAGCAGCGCCACCAGCGGCTCCAGCCGGTCGCGCGGCACCATCGCATCCTGCTCCCCCGCGCCGATGAACACCTCGGTGCCCGCGAGTGCGGGCGGCTCCTCCATCTCGAAGGGCAGCATCGGGCTCAGCAGCACCGCGCGGCGGAGTGTGCCGGGATGGCGCAGCAGGACGCTGGCGGCGATGTTCGCCCCGTTCGAGAACCCGACCGCGACGATGCCGGCGGGATCCAGCCGGTAGGCGGTCGCGGCGTCACGGATGAACGTCTTGAGGTCGTCGGTGCGGCGCGCCAGGTCTTCCTGGTCGAACACGCCCTCGGCGAGCCGCCGGAAGAAGCGCGGCATGCCGTGCTCGAGCACCTGCCCTCGCGGGGACAGCAGGGTCGCGCCCGGGAGCAGCAGAGGCCGGATCGGCAGCAGGTCCTCCTCGTTGCCGCCGGTCCCGTGGAGCAGCAGCAACGTCACCCGCGCCGCCGGAGCGGACGGGTCCGGCGGCGGCACGTAGCGGTGGACGAAGCCCAGCGACGGGTTCATGCGCTCCGCGTCGGAGCGGCCATGCGCTCGAGCACGTGGCGGGCCATGCCCTGGGCCAGCTCGTGCTCGCCCATGAACACCTTGCCGACGTTCTCCCGCGCCAGCAGCTCCGCTTCCTCTTCGCTGTGCGTGCGCAACACCACCTCGACCCTGGGGTTCAGCCGGCGGGCGATGCCCACCATCTTGCGGACGTCGATGGTATCCGGTGTGGCGATCACCAGCATACCCGCCCGCTTGATGTGGGCCTGGATCAAAGTGGCGGCCTCCGAAGCATCCCCCGACACCGCGGGCACGTTGCGCGCGCGCAGCTGCTCGACCCGCTCGCGGTTCTGCTCGGCGATCACGAACGGAATGCCGCGCTCGGTCAGCGCCTCGGCGATCCGGCGGCCCACCCGCCCGTAGCCGACCAGGACCACGTGCCCGCTCAGCCGGGACTGATCGACCGAGCGCGGCAGCTCGGCGAGCGGATCGTCACGGAGCTCCAGCCGGCGGGCGAGATGCGAGCGCTGGCGAATCCAGGCGCGGGCGGGCTCGATCGCCCGCAGCAGCAGCGGATTGAGCGCGATCGAGATGATGGCGCCGGCGACGATCAGGTTCTGCCCTTCGGCCGACATCAGGCCGATGCTCACGCCCAGGCCGGCGAGGATGAAGGAGAACTCGCCGATCTGGGCCAGGCTGGCGCCCACGGTGAGCGCGGTGTTGAGCGGATAGCGGAACGCCAGCACCAGGCCGATCGCGGCGAGCGCGTTGCCGATCATGACGATCGCCACCACCAGCAGGACCATGGCGGGCTGCTCGACCAGCACCCGCGGGTGGAACAGCATGCCGATCGACACGAAGAACAGGACCGAGAATGCATCGCGGAGCGGCAGCGACTCGTCGGCGGCGCGATGGCTGAACTCCGACTCGCGCATCAGCATCCCGGCGAAGAACGCACCCAGGGCGAACGAGACGTCGAACAGCCGCGCCGATCCGTAGGCAATGCCCACCGCGGTCGCGATCACGCACAGCGTGAACAGCTCCCGCGAGCCGGTGCGGGCGACCCAGAACAGGAGCCGCGGGAACACCCGGCGTCCCACCACCAGCATCAGGACCACGAACACCGCGACCTTGATCAGCGTGATCGCGACGCCCATCCACGGGGACCTCGCGGCGTCCGCGGGCTGCGCCCCGGCTCCGGACAGCCCCGCCAGCGCGGGCAGCAGCACGAGCACCAGCACCATCACCAGGTCCTGCACCACCAGCCAGCCCACGGCGATCTTGCCGTTGACGGTCTCGAGTGCCGCCCGGTCCTCGAGGGCGCGCAGCAGCACCACCGTGCTGGCGCACGAGAGCGAGAGGCCGAACACCAGCGCCGCCGTCCACTCCCAGCCCCACAGGCGGGCGGCTCCGGCGCCGAGCGCGGTGGAGATCGCGATCTGGATGACCGCGCCGGGCACCGCGATCTTCCGCACCGACAATAGATCTTCCAACGACAGGTGGAGGCCGACGCCGAACATCAGCAGCATGACGCCGATCTCGGCCAGCTCGCCCGCCAGCTCGACGTTGGCGACGAATCCCGGCGTGCCGGGCCCGAGGATGATGCCGGCGATCAGGTAACCGACCAGCGGCGGCATCCGGAGGCGCGAGGCCACCAGGCCCAGGACCAGGGCGAGGCCGAGGCCGGCGGCGATGGTGGTGATGAGGCTGACCTCGTGGGGCACGGCATCCCTCCCGCAGGCCCGGGCGCGCTCCGGACCACCCGTCTACCACACCGGCCCCGATCCAGCCACCCGCGGTGGCGAAAAACACCCCTTGCGCCCCGGACCGGGCTGTAGTTTTATTCACGGTTCTGAATAGTTATTCAACCGCCGGGGAGGCCTCACGTGCATCGTTCCCAACGTCTCGCCCTGCTCGCCCAGCTCATCGGCGAGCGTCCATTCTCCAGCCAGGAGGAGCTCGCCCACGCGCTGGCGCGGGCGCGCGTGCCGGTCACGCAGGCGACGCTCTCCCGCGACCTGCGCAGCCTCGGGGTCGGCAAGCGTCCCGGCCCCAACGGCAAGGGCATCTACCAGCTCCCGGGGCCTCCGAACGACACCCTCGACCGCGAGCGGCAGCTGATCGACCTGCGCGCGTTCGTGAACGAGGTCCGCATCGCCCAGAACCTGGCGGTGGTGCGCACCCCGCCCGGCCACGCGAACGGCGTGGCGCGCGCGATCGACATGCTCGCCTTCGACCGCCTGGTGGGTTCGGTGGCCGGCGACGACACGGTGCTGGTGATCATGAACGACCGGAACTCGGCGCTGCGCTTCAAGCGTCATCTCGAAGGGCTCGCATCCCGGAACGGGGTGGCCCAGTGAAGGCGCCGGTGGTCACGCCGCCCGCCGCACCCACGGCCGCACC
>DATEMP010000135.1:0-4688 GCA_035275545.1 Candidatus Eiseniibacteriota bacterium
CGGCGCGCTCGCTCAGGATCTCGTACGCCGACTCGCGGTTGACCGGCGCGTCGTAGCGGGCACCCACCGGACTCCGCTGCCGGATGGTCGCGCGCTCCTCGGCGGTCACCGCGCCCATGCGGCAGCGCGGCGGACAGATGAGCGTGCGCTCGACCGGGCTCGGCACGCCCTTGTCCATGAGCACCGACACCAGCGCCTCGCCCACGCCCAGCTGCGAGATGACCTGCGCCACGTCGAGCTTGGGATTGGGTACGAAAGTCTCGGCCGCGGTCCGGACCGCCTTCTGATCGCGCGGCGTGAAGGCGCGCAGCGCGTGCTGGAAACGGTTGCCGAGCTGGCCCAGGATCTCGCCCGGCACGTCGTCCGGGAACTGCGAGCAGAAGTACACCCCGACGCCCTTGGAGCGGATGATGCGCACCACCTGCTCGACCCGCTGCCTCAGCGCGGGCGGCGCGTCGTCGAACAAGAGGTGCGCCTCATCGAAGAAGAACACCAGCTTGGGCTTGTCGAGATCGCCCACCTCGGGAAGGCTCTCGAACAGCTCCGAGAGCAGCCAGAGCAGGAAGCTCGAGTAGAGCCGCGGCTTCATGATGAGCTGATCGGCGGCGAGGATGTTGACAATCCCCTTGCCGGAGAGATCGGTGCGCATCAGATCGGTGAGCTCGAGCGCCGGCTCGCCGAAGAAGCCCTCGCCCCCCTCGCGCTCGAGTGTCAGGAGCCCGCGCTGAATCGCGGCCACCGAGGTGGGGCTCACCAGCCCGTAGTGGGCGGAGATCTCCTTGCGCTGCTCGGCGACGAAGGTGAGCAGTGCCCGCAGGTCGTCGAGATCGAGCAGCAGCAGGCCCTGGTCGTCCGCGAGCTTGAAGGCGATCTCGAGCACGCCGCTCTGGACGTCGTTAAGCTCGAGGATGCGCCCGAGCAGGCTCGGCCCCATCTCGCTCACCGTGGTGCGCACCGGGTGGCCGCTCTTGCCGTAGAGGTCCCAGAACACCACCGGGCTCGCCTCGTTCGCGTAGCCCTCGATCCCGATCTGCGTCACCCGCTGCTGGATCTTCTCGTTGGCCGTGCCCGCACAGGCGAGGCCGGCGACGTCGCCCTTGACGTCCGCCATGAACACCGGCACGCCCAGGCGCGAGAACCCCTCGGCCATCACCAGCAGCGTGACGGTCTTGCCGGTGCCGGTCGCGCCCGCGACCAGGCCGTGCCGGTTGCCATACCTGGCGAGCAGGTTCACCTGCTGATCGCCCTTGCCGATCAGAATCTGGTCCACGCACGACCTCCTGGCGAAAGTGGCCACCACATTATTACCGGGCGGCCCCCGATGCCAGCGCGCCGGCGATCAGCGTGATCCCGAGCAGCAGCAGGAACGCGCCTAGCAGCCGGCGGTAGAGCCGCTCCGGGATGTGGCGCAGCAGCGGGACACCGATGACCGTGCCCGCGAGTGCTCCCGCCGAGGCGGCGAGGATGAGCGGCACGTTCGCCGCCAGCACCGCCCGCGAGGCGACCAGATAGACCGGCAGCCGCGCGGCGTCGACCAGCAGCGCCGAGGCGGTGGCGGTGGCGACCAGCGCGCGCGGCGACAGCTCGAAGCCCAGCAGCGCTGCGGAGCGGATCCCGCCCTGGTTGCCGACCAGCCCGCCGAACAGTCCCGAGAGGGTGCCGCCCGCGAGCCGCCAGAACGGAGTCGCGGGCACCGGCACGCGGCGCCGCCCCACCTCGGTGGCGCCGGCGATGACCAGCAGCCCGCCCAGCAGCAGCGTGAGCGCGGTGCCGGCCAGCAGCGGCTGGAGGGCCGCGCCCGCGAGCCCGCCCACCGCGCTGGCGATGCCGAACTGGCGGAACGTCGGCCCGTGGACTTCGCGGCGCAGTCCCCACCAGCGCACCACGGTGGCGAGCACGTGCGGAATCGCCACCAGCGACACCGCGGCGGGTGCCGGGAACGAGAGCAGCAGCAGCGGCGTGAGGATGCTGCCGATGCCGAAGCCTGAGATCGCGGCGATCGCGCCCGCGACCACTGCCGCGAGCGCGACGGTGAGCGGCGCGTCGGGCGCGAACGTCAATCGCGGAGCGCGACCTTGCGGGTCAGCGCCAGGTCGGGAGCGGTGAGCCGGACGAAGTAGATGCCGGGCGCGGCACGCCGGCCGGAGGGATCGCGGCCGTCCCACTGGCGGCGGAGCGGTCCGGCTTCGAGATGCCCGTCCGCGAGCACCGCCACCTGCCGCCCGCTCGCGTCGTGCACGGTGAGCCGCGCCTGTCCCGCGCGCGGCAGCGTGCCGCGGATCGTGACCACGTCGCGGAACGGTGTGGGGCCAGCGGCGAGCGTCGCGTGCGCGTCCGGATCACCATCGACCGCCACCAGCCCGCACGGCACGAGGCTGGCGACGAACGCCCCGCGGCCGAAGGTGAATGCCACCAGCGTCTGGTCGTTGCGGAAGTCGAGGGTCTCGACCACGGTGTGCGGTACGCCCGCCGACGGGGTCCAGGTGGCGCCGCGGTCGTCGCTCGCGAACACCCCCAGCTCGGTGCCGACGTAGAGCTGCTGGGAATCGCACGGCCGCACCGCCACCCAGTGCGCCGGGATATCGGGGATGCCGGTCGGCCCGCTCCCTTCGCGCGGCGTCCAGTTGCCCCCGCCGTCCTGGCTCTCGAGCAGGTGCGGCACCGAGTAGTTGGAGTAGGTGAGGTAGACCTGGTTGGGATTGGAGGGATCCACTGCGATGCTGCTCACCCAGGCGCCGGGGAACAGCCCGTTCACCAGGATCTGCCAGGTGGGCGAGGCGGCGAGCGCGTTGCTCGAGCGCACCACGTAGCCGTTGTCGAATCCCAGGAAGACGATGTTGTGGTCCGAGGGCGTGATCGCGATCGCCGAGATCCGGCCGGGCCCGTTGAAGTTGGGCCCCGCCACCTGCCAGCTGGAGGCGCCGTTCGTGGTGCGCCATGGCCGCTGCCCGCCGGTCCACATGATCTGCGGATTGGTCTGGTCCATCGCGAAGGGCGTGATGAACAGCCCGTCGGTATCGGTGATCCCGCTCACCGCCGGGAGGAAGGAGTTGCCGCCGTTGAGCGAGCGCTGGATGGTCGGGAACCCCTGGTACTCGACGAACATCCGCTGCGACTGGGTGGGATCGATCGCCACGTAGCCGCCGTCGCCGCCGAAGATGAGATCCCACGCGTTGGGCGTGGCGAACGACTGGACGCGCGAGCTGCCGTTGTCCTGGGCGCCGCCCACCAGCGTCTCCACCTGGACCGCCGCGTCCCCGTGGTAGTACTGGGTCACGCCGTAGCCGTGGTTGAGGTTCTGCCACACGATCTGGGGCGGCGGCCCCGGGTTCGCTCCGATCGGACACTCCTCCTGGGTGGTCGCCGCGCGCGCGTTGTTGGTGCGGTACAGGCCGCCGTCGTTGGTCACGTACATGGTCTGGTTGGTGGTGCCGTCGTATCCGGGATGGAACACGATCATGTGCTGGTCGGCGTGCACGTGCGTGGTCGGCGGCACGCCGTCGTTGAACCAGTAGCCCGCCATGCCGAACGTCACCCCGGCGTTGTCCGAGCGGTAGAGATCGATGCCCCCGAGCCACACCACGTCGGGGTTGGCGGGATCGACCGCGATGATGTTGTCGTACCAGCCCTGGGAATAGATGGTGGGCGCCGAGACGCAGCCGGTGGCGATCGACACGTAGCTCATGAGCCAGGGACTGAACGGGTGGCTCATGTCGAGCACCGAGGCGAAGTTCTCGCCGTCGTCGGAGCGGTACACGGTCACGATCCGCCCCAGCACGTTCAGGCCGCCGTTGTCGGCCATCGCGATGTAGATGCGGTCGTTGTTGCCGGGCGCGATCGCCAGCGACATGCGCCCCTGGTAGTTGGGCAGGGCGTAGCCGAGCCAGGTGTCGCCGCTGTCGTCGCTGCGGAACAGGCCGTCGGGATCGAAGATCCCGAACGCCGCGAACAGCACGTCGGGGTTGCGGTCGGTGCGGATCGCGATGTCGGTGCACCCGCTGCTCGATCCGTTGCTCACCGCCGGAGCGGTGGCGTAGGTGGGGTTGGCGAGCACCAGCGTCCAGCTCACCCCGCCGTCCGGGCTGCGCCATACCCCGTGGCGCGTGGCGGCGTAGAGGCGCAGGTGATCGTTCGGGCTGATCACCACCTCGTTGACCCAATGAAATCCGGCGTTCGCCGTGGCGGGAAGCTGCGTCCAGTGGGCGCCCCCGTCCTCGGTCTTGAAGACGCCGAGCCCGCGCACGAAACCCTGGGCGCCGAAGCCCTCGCCGGTGCCGGCGTAGATCACCTGGGGGTTCGTGGGGTCCATCGCCAGCGTGGTGACAGCCAGGTTCTCCATCTGGTCGCTGGTCGGGAGCCAGCTCGCGCCCCCGTCGTTCGACTTCCACACCCCGCCCGCGACGCCGCCCGCGTACATGACGTTCGGGTTCGAGGGATCGATCACCAGCGAGCGCGTGCGCCCGCCGATGTTGCCGGGTCCGGCGCTCGTCCAACCCAGGATCCCGCCCGGCCCCGGCCCGCCCAGCATCGACACGGCCGCAGCTTCGCGCGCCTCGATCGCCGCGCGCTCGGCATACAGGCGATCGAGCGGCAGGTCCTGGGCGCCCGGAGCGAGCCGCTGCTCGAGGAAGAACTCCATCGCCTCGTCGGGCCGGTCGTGGCGCGGCTCTTCCTCGCGCACCACCACC
>DATEMP010000136.1:0-13765 GCA_035275545.1 Candidatus Eiseniibacteriota bacterium
GGAAGCGCTCGCCGGCGAGGCGGCCGAGGCGTACCACCAGGCCGGGCACGGGCTGGGCGAGGTGCGGGCGCTGGGCACGCGCGCCGCGGTGGCGCACGTACGCCAGCTCCCCGACCAGGCGGAGCGGCTCTACCGCGAGGCGCTCGACGTGGCGCGCGAGCGGGATTACCGGCTGGTGCTCGAGGAGCTGCTGCTGGGCCACGGCGCGACCCTCATGGAGACCGGGCGCTGGGACGCGATGCGCGCGGCGACCGCCGAGGCGCTGCGTGTGGCCCTCGAGGACGAACGCCCGAGCGGTGCGGCGCTCGCGGTCGCCCATCTGGCTCAGGTCGACGGTCTGACGGGGCGTGCCCGCAACGCCGTCCCGCACGCCCGCGCGGCCGTCCGGCTCTCCCGCCGCCACCTTCCCGATCTGGAGCCGTATGCGTGGCGGTCGCTGGCGCAGGCGTACCGGATCGCCGGACGTCACCTGCGTGCGGAGCGGTACGCCCGCCGCGCCCTGGCGCTCGCGATGCGGGTCGGCTCGCCCTACGAGCTGGAGTGGTGCCGGATCGAGCTGGGCCGGGTGTGGATCGCGGTCGGCCGCTGGCAGGAGGCGGGCGACATGTGGGGCCGGGCACTCGAGGCGGGTCACGGGGCGGAGATGATCGGCCGGACCGTGTTGCACACCCTCGCGGGGCGCGCGGCGCTGCGCGGCGGCGCTCACGATGTCGCGGCGGATCATCTCGACAAGGCACAGGCGTGGCTCGCGAGCCGGAGCGCACCCTACGCCGCGGCCCTGGCCGAGCAGCTCCGCGCCGAGCAGGCGTTCGCGCAGGGACAGGTCCAGGAGGGCGTGGACAAGGCGCGCCACGTGCTCGCCGCACTCGCGGCTCTCCCCGCCCCGGTGGATCGCGCCCAGGCCCAGCTCGAGTTCGCGCGCCTGGCACTCTCGGGCAGCAGCGACGGGCGCATCCCGGTCGGGGACTGGCTCGACGACGCCGCGGCCGCCTTCGAGCGCCACGGCGACCGCCGCAGCCGCGAGCGCGCACTCGCGCTCACGGTCGACTGGCTGCGGCGCACCGGCGGCCGCGGCACGGTGGGCGCGCGCGACCGCAACCTCATCGAGGCGGTGAGCCGCCTGCTCGATTCGCTCTCCGACCTCAAGGAGCTGACCGAGCGGGCGATGGCGCTGGCGGTCGAGCAGTTCGACGCCGAGCGCGGCGTGCTGCTGCTCACCGACCCCGAGACCGGCCGCCTCACGCCGATGGCGGAGCGCGGGGCGGTCGACGCGATGACGCGGCGCGACGCGGTGAGCTTCAGCCGCCGGGTGGTGGAGCGGGTGGCGAAGAGCGGCGGCAGCGTGCTGATCACCGACGCGCCGTCCGACCCGCGCGCTGCGTCGGACAGCGTGCTCGACCTGCGCCTGCGCTCGATCGTGTGCGTGCCCATGTACCTGGGCGGGCGGGTTGTGGGCGCGGTCTACATGGACGACTCGCGGCGGCCCGACGCGTTCAGCGACGCGGACCGCGGGCTGCTCGAGGGGTTCGCGCACCTCATGGCGGCGGCGATCGAGAACAGCCGCGGCCACGAGGAGGTGCGCCGCGCCAACGAGCTGCTGGTGGGCGAGAACCTGTCGCTGCGCCAGGCGGTGGGCGCGCGCTACCAGGCGCAGAACATGATCGGCACCAGCTCGGCGATGCAGCAGGTGCACTCGGTCATCGAGCGGGCCGCGCGAACCGCCACCACGGTGCTGATCACCGGCGAGAACGGCACCGGCAAGGAGCTGATCGCCCGCATCCTCCATCACGGCGGCAAGCGCCGCATGCGCCCGTTCGTGGCGGTCAACTGCGGCGCGATCCCCGAGTCGCTCATCGAGAGCGAGCTGTTCGGCATCCTCCCCGAGACCGCCACCGACGTGCGGGGGCGCGACGGCAAGTTCGTGGTCGCCGACGGCGGCACGCTGTTCCTGGACGAGATCGGGGCGATGCCGCTCAACCAGCAGGTGCGCCTGCTCTCGGCGATCGCCAACCGCGAGATCACGCCGGTGGGCGGCAGCAAGGCGATCCCGGTGGACGTGCGCATCATCGCCGCCACCAACAGCGACCTGCGGCGCCTGGTGAGCGAGGATCGCTTCCGCGACGACCTCTACTACCGGCTCAACGTCATCAACATCGAGGTGCCCCCGCTGCGCGACCGCAAGGCCGACATCCCGAGCCTCGCTCACCACTTCGTCGCCTACTTCGCGAAGCAGCAGGAGCGCGAGATTCCCGAGCTCTCACCCGAGTTCCTCGCCGCCCTGATGCAGAGCGACTGGCCGGGCAACGTGCGCGAGCTGCAGAACTACATCGAGCGGGTGCTGGCGATGAATCCCGGGCGCACCCTGCGCCCGGTCCCGCCGCCCCGCGACCTCGAGGAGCGGGCCACGACGCTCAAGATCGGGCGTACCGGGCGGTTCACCGAGGTGGTCCTGGACGTCGAGCGGCGGCTGGTCATCGAAGCCCTGCAAAGATCGGGCGGGAACCAGACGGTCGCCGCGCGCGCGCTCGGCATGAGCGAGGCAAAGCTCCGCTACCGCATGCGAAAGTACGGGCTCCCGGGGACTCGTCAGTTTTTGCGAATTCGAAAAAACCTGCGATAGCCAACCAACCCACTACACAGCCGTAGTTTGCACTATGCGAGGCGGCTTCATTCGCAGATTGTTGCGAATTGCACGGTCGCGACCGCCCCGGCACGGCACCCCGAAAAACCCACCAAACCATACCAATTACAATATGTTACGAGCTCGGCCTTACGCCGACTTGGGATGGCATGCTCTTCGCTGTATTGACCCTGCGGTTGGTCTGCCCCAGCGAAAAGCGATTTCTACCTCCCAAGGAGGTTGTGCATGCGAGCCGCGAAGCAGCTCCTGGTTGTCCTGGCCCTCACGGGCCTCACCGCCATGGTGCACACATCCCTCGCTTCCGCGCAGGGAAGCCCGGGCAATCCGAGTGGCGGGACCTGGCTCCGCCAGACCCAGGAAGAGGCGACCGGGCCGGTGCTCCCCACCGACTTCCTGTCGCGTGGCTTCGCGCTGAACATGGCACTGAGTGGCTGGATCAACACGCGGCTGTCCGCGTACTACACGTCGTCGGTGGTCCTCGAGAAGCGGACCGCCATGGCGGTCACGCGCCGGCGAGTCGGGGCTCGCTAAGATCCGTGTCGAGCAAGCCCGGGTCGTATTCGTCCGGCAAGTCGGGGGAGGGCGGGGGCGCCCTCCCCTCGGCCAGGTTGATTGGACTGCACCGTCACAGCCTCACCAACGTCCTGATCGTGGGCGGGAATGAGGCGCTGCGCGAGCAGGTGGCACGCGCCTTCCACCGTGAGAGCCCGCTCGGTGGCGGCGCGTTCGCGATCGTGAACTGCGCGCGCGAGGAGGATCGTCTCCGGACCGCGCTTCTGGACTGGACGGAGGGCGGCGAGCAGGGCGTCAATCCGCTCCAGGTGGCCGAACAGGGGACGCTCTACCTCGACATGGTGGAACATCTCGATCTCGATACCCAGCGGCTGCTGCTGGCCCTGGCGCGGCAGATCCAGGGGGAGCCGGCGATCGGCGCCCAGGGGGCGCGTGCCGGGCGGCTGGTGGTCGGAAACCCCCGCGGTCTGGCCGATCTGGCCGCGGACGGTCGCTTCATGCCGGCCCTCTACGACGCGCTCGACAAGGTGCGCGTCGAGTTGGGGCCCACCGTGGAACCTTCGACTTAGAGGAGCACGACAACCCCGAGCGCCCGGCCGGAAGCTCATCCCACGCTTGCGAGCGAATGAGCCACCGGCGTGAACATCGATCCGTGTCGCACGCCACCCGGACCGGGCGCTCGAAGGCCGTGAGAACCCCGGCGCACCGCATCCCGCCCTTCACCACCTGCGAAATCACTCCGTCGGGCGCAAACGAGCCTCCCGACGCGGGTTGGGCCATCTGACTCGTTGACTCGACGCGGATCGGGCGGCTAAAGTCGGCAGCTAAGCAGTGCCGATACCAAGGATGGTAGCGGCGTCTCGACCCCTCCAAGGAGATATCCGATGTCTGTACGCGGCCTTCGGGCGTTCGGCGCCTTGATGCTCATCGCCCTGACCGCCTCCCCCATCGTGCCCGCCGAGGCGGCTGCAGCGAGCGGACGAGGCTCCAAGACCACCCTTCACGCCGCCTCCTCCAAGTCCGTGAAGCGCTCGCACCGCGCGCGCCGGCGGGGCGTGCGCCGCATGCCGCCGGGCGGTGTCGTGTGGGCGCGCAACGCGATCGTCCTCGACCCCACCACCGGTGCGGTGCTCTACGAGAAGAACGCCGGTGCCTCGGCGCCGATCGCCAGCCTCACCAAGCTCATGACCGCGCTCGTGCTGCTGGAGCAGAGCCCCGATTTCGAGCGGATCGTCACGGTGAGCGATCGCGAGCTCTCGGGCGGCGGGCACACGCAGCTCAAGCGCGGCGAGCAGGTGCGCATGCGCGACCTGCTGCACATGAGCCTGATGTGCTCGGACAACGTCGCCACCCGCGTGCTGGTGCGCGAGTCGGGCCTCGACGGCGACAACTTCCTCGCGCGCATGAACCGCAAGGCGGTCGAGCTGGGCCTGGCGCGCACGCGCTTCGTCGAGTTCACCGGCCTCGACGAGCGCAACGTGTCGACCGCCGCCGACATCGCCCGGCTGCTGCGAGCCGCGGCGGAGAACCCGACCATCCACGAGATCAGCACGATGCGCGGCCACGACTTCATCGGCCTCACCGCCCGGAGCCGGCCGCGCCCGCACCACGTCTCGAATACCAACCGGCTCCTCTACGGGCGCTACGACATCCAGGCCGGCAAGACCGGCTTCATCAACGAGGCGGGCTACTGCTTCGCGACCTGGATCCGCACCGACCGGCGCGACATGATCGCGGTGGTGCTCGGCGCGCCCACCAACGCCACCCGCTTCGCCGACGTGGTCCGGCTGGTCCAGCACACGACGTCGCTGCCGGCCGGCACCAGCGGCCTCTAGCGAGCCCGCGACGGACGCCGGCGCCTCCGCTCGATGACCGGGCGCGACGGCGTCCGTGGTCTCGCGGCGGGAGTGCTCGGCGGTGCGGCGAGCGGCCTGTTCGGCGTCGGCGGCGGGCTCGCCATCGTCCCCGCGCTCACCGCGTTCTTCGGCACTACCCAGCACCAGGCGCACGGCACGTCGCTGGCGGTGATCTGCGCCACCGCGCTCGCCGCGGTGGTGGTGTACGGCGCGCACGCCAACGTCGTGTGGTCGATCGCCGCACCGATGGCGCTCGGCAGCCTGGTGAGCGCGCCGCTCGGCGCGCGGCTCGCCACCCGGATCTCCGCCTCGGGACTGCGCCGGGCGTTCGCGGTGTTCCTGGTGCTGGTGGCGCTGCGCCTGCTGTGGGAGCCGCCGGCGGTGAGCGGCACCGCGGTCCCCGCCGGGATCGCCGGGATCGCCATCTCGCTGCTGGTCGGGTTCGCGGCCGGCGTGGTGGCCGGGTTCATGGGTGTGGGCGGCGGCATCCTGGTGGTCCCGTTCCTCACGCTCGTGTTTGGTCTTTCTCAACAGGCGGCCCAGGGAACGTCGCTCGCCGTCATGCTGGTCACGGCACCGATGGCGACCTGGGAGCACTCGCGGCACGGGAACGTCGTGTGGCGGCTGGTGCCGATGCTCGCGGTCGGAACCGTTCTTGCCGCGCCCGGCGCAGCATGGATCGCCCAGCGCCTTCCCCACACGCTGCTCACGCGTGCCTTCGCCGTATTCCTGCTGATCACGGCGATCCACACCTGGACCCGGTCCAGCCGGACTGAACCCGTCCGCGAGGTGGCGACGCCCAGTCGCTGAGTCGCGTCGATGATGTTTCCGCGACTTCAATTCGTCGGCGTTGCGTGTCGCGCAACCATTTGGCGCTTGAGATGCCTGCCACCCGCGCGTAGCATGATCGTGGTTCCAGGAGCAACAATTGGTCGTCGAGATGGCCTCGAGTCCACCCGTCGCCCGCGAGCGCGGAGTCAGGGGTCCGGCCAGATCGGGCCGTGGAGCGCCGGCATCGGCGCCCGCGGTAACGGTCCCATTCTCATTTGCCCATCGGGTTGCTGAGCACCGCTCTGCGAGCCCCGCATCTCACGCCGATGCATCACATCCCTGAGGAGAGCACGATGAAGAAGCTTGTCACCAGTCTTCTGGTACTGGCCGCGGTCGCCGCGTTCGCGACGGCATCGACGGCCGCGCCGATTTTCGTCGAGGACTTCAGCTACGCGGTCGGCACCGCCCTCAACGGCACCGGCGGCTGGTCCGCCCATAGCGGCGCGGGCACGAATCCCCAGACCGTCAACACCGCCGGCGGCCTGACCTACGCCGGCTATCCGTCGTCGGGCGTCGGCAACCTGCTCGGCCCGCTCGCCACCAGCGGCGAGGACAACAACCACACGTTCGCCGGACAGGCGGCGGGCGCCGTGTACGCGGCGTTCATGATCAACGTGGCGAGCAGCCAGACCACCGGCGACTACCTGTTCCACCTCGTGGACGGCGCGATCGCCGGAAACATCTTCCGCGCCCGCGTGTTCGTGAAGAAGGACGGGGCCTCGACCAACTACGCGCTCGGCATCCAGTTCGGCTCCACGCTCAACGCCGTCTACACGCCGTTCTCGTTCGTGCCCGGCACCACCCACCTGCTGGTGGTGAAGTACACGTTCGTGGCCGGTGCCGCCAACGACATCGCCTCGCTCTACATCGACCCGGTGGTCGAGTGCGTCGAGCCGGCGCAGGCGACCGTGAGCACCACGGACGCGACCCAGACGGACGCCGTGAGTCTCCAGGGCGTCGCGATCCGCCAGGGCACCGCGGCGAATGCGGCCGCGGCGCAGCTCGACGGCATCCGCATCGGCACCACCTGGGGCGATGCGGTCTGCCCCGATCCCACGCCGGCTTCCAAGTCGACCTGGGGCTCGCTGAAGTCGATCTACCGCTAGTTCGCAGTCGTCTCTCGAAGCCCCGTCGGAGCACTTCTCCGGCGGGGCTTCGGCGTTGCCGGGTGAACTCCGCGCGCGTTGCATTTCGCCCGGAGCGTTCGCATCGGCACGCGTCCTGGGCCAGCACCCCCACGGCACCCCGTGCGCGCAGGCGCGCTCACCCAATCGATCCCGGAGCAGCGCCCCGCCGCGCCCGCGTATTCGGCGACGCCCTTCGACCAGTCGTGTGCCGCGCAACGGTTTGTCGTGATGCTTCCGCGGAGGTGATGGGCGGGCGCTTCCCGGCCGATGACTTGCTTCCCGGCATGGGTGGAGCTTCCGGCAAGTCCGGCCACCGCCCGACCGATCCGGGACTCTCAGCGGCCAGACCAACTCCGAGAGGCACCATGACCAGACCTCTGCGGTCCCGCTCAGCGGCCAGACGTCGGACCCTGCACGCCCAGGCGATGGGGCCCCAGCCCATGCCGGCCGGGGTGGAACGCGATCTCGGTCTTACGATCTCGCCGCCTCCCGGATCCCTTCCCACCGCGATCGCTCGCCAGGCGCAGCGCGAGATGGACCGCCTGCGTCGTCTGCCCGCGGGCGCCCCCGAGGCCGCGCAGGTGCGCACCTACCTCCAGTGGCTGTGGTCGCTCCCGTGGGAGCAGGCCGCCCCGGAGGACGCCGACCTGAGACGCGTCGAGTCGGTGCTCAACCGCCAGCACCTCGGGCTCTCGAAGGCCAAGGAGCGCATCCTCGAGTACCTCGCGGTGCGCAAGCTCAAGCCCGACCTTCCCGGTCCCGCACTCTGTCTCGTGGGTCCTCCGGGCACCGGCAAGTCGTCGCTCGGCGCCGCGGTCGCCCGCGCGCTGCAGCGTCCGTTCGCGCGCATCACGGTGTCGGGCACCAGCAACGCCGACGAGCTCTGGGGCACCGCCCGCAGCTCGCCGACCGCGCAGCCCGGCAAGATCCTCCGCGCGCTGCGCGACGCCGGGGCGAGCAACCCGGTGCTCATGATCGACGGCGTCGACCGCCTGATGGGCGAAAGCGGCCTCCAGGTGCTCGAGCTGCTGCTCGAGCTGCTCGATCGCGAGAGCAGCGCGCGCTTCGTCGACCGCTACCTCGGCATCCCGTTCGATCTCTCGCACGCGGTGCTGGTGCTGTGCGCCAACAACATCGAGCTGGTCCCCGACGCGATCCAGGAGCGCATCGAGGTCATCGAGGTGCCCGGATACAGCGAGGACGAGAAGCTCGAGATCTCGCGCCGGTTCCTGGTGCCGGACCAGCTCCACGAGCACGGCCTGGCGCCGCGCGACATGTCGTTCCCGATGCCGGCGCTGCGCGCGATGGTGCGCCACTACACGCTCGAGGCGGGCGTGCGCGGCCTGTCCCGTCAGATCGCGACCGCGTGCCGCAAGGTGGCGCGTGCCCGCGCGACCGGCGACACCCGCCGCCACACGCTCTCGGCCGAGAACCTGGACGACTACCTGGGACACCGCATCTACACGCCCGAAATCATCGAGCAGCAGGACGAGGTGGGGGTCGCGCACGGCCTGGCGTGGACCGCGGCCGGGGGCGAGATCCTGGTGGTCGAAGCGCTCAAGATGCCGGGCGCGGGCCGGGTGGTCACCACCGGACAGCTGGGCGAGGTCATGCGCGAGTCGGTGCAGGCGGCGCACTCGTACGTGCGCTCGCGCGCCGAGATGCTCGAGATCGACTCCGAGGCGTTCGCGAACTACGACATCCACATCCACTTCCCCGCCGCCGGCGTGCCGAAGGACGGGCCCTCCGCGGGCATCACCGTGGGGCTGGTGATCGCCTCGGTGCTGAGCGAGAAGCCGATCCGCCGCGACATCGCGATGACCGGCGAGGTGAGCCTGCGCGGCAAGGTGCTGATCGTGGGCGGGCTGCGCGAGAAAGCACTCGCCGCCTACCGCGCCGGGGTGCGGACCATCCTGTTCCCGGCCGCCAACGTGAAGGACCTCGACGACGTGCCCGAGGACGTGCGCGCCCAGGTCGACATGGTGCCGGTCGAGAGCATGGACGACGTGTTCTCGATCGCGCTCCACCGGGTGATCGTGCCGCAGCGCATCGCCGGCGACTTCGTCATCGAAGTGGGCGAGGATCCGATCGCCGAGCGCGACCAGGGTCGCGAAGAGCTCCGAAGAGCCGCACGTAGGGCGAGAGGCTAGGCGCCCGAGCGGGAGTCCAGGGACCACGCGACGAAGCGCGTGTTCATAGCGAGGAGCGTGGTCCCTGGACTCCCGCCAGGCACTACCCCTCGCCGCCCGCGTCGCCGCCGGCCGCGTCGACGTCCTCGTCGCGCACCTCGCCGCCGCGCTCGAGCGCCTGGAGATAGTCGGCGATCAGCGAGCGCGCTTCCGCGGCGTCCTCGGGGCTCACGAGAATTTCCCCCCACGCCGAGGTCGACCAGTCGCGCCGCACCGATCCGTACGCGGGCAGTGAGGTGCTGCGCAGCACCGCTCGGATCCCGTGGTGCTCGAGCATTCCCTCGAGCAGCGCACCGGCCGCCGCGTCCGGGACGCGGTGGATCACCTGGGGCGGGCCCTCGGGGTCGACCGGCTCGGGGCCGAGCACCACGCGGCAGCGCGGGCAGGCCACCACCGGGGGATCGTAGGCGGCGCCGCACTCCGGACAGTAGCCCACGCGCCGCTCAGGACGTGCCGACCGACGTGTAGTGGTGCTTGAGCCGCCCGGCGGCCTCGGCGACGTCCTCGCCGCGGGTCGCGAGCGACAGGCGCACCCACTCCTGGTGCTCGGGGCCGAACGCGGTCCCCGGGAGCACCGCCACCCCGAGCTCGAGCCACTCGTCGACCAGCGCCCACACATCGCGGCCGTTGAGCGCCCCACCCACGTGCGCGAACCCGTAGAACGCCCCGCGCGGAGTGGGCACGCGGACCGCGCTCTGACCCGCGAGACCCTGGAGCAGCAGGTCGCGGCGCTCCTGGTAGGCGCGGCGCATGCGTTCGACCGCGTCCTGGGGTCCGGTCACCGCGGCGCGCGCGGCACTCTGGACCGAGGGGAACACGCCGTGGGTGGTGTAGAAGGCGAGCAGCGGGCCCATGACCTGCCGGAGCGCGGGGGGCGAGACCATGTAGCCCACCCGCCAGCCGGTCATCGCGTACGACTTGGAGAAGGTGTAGACGCTCAGCGTCCGCTCCGCCATGCCCGGCAGGCTCGCGAGGCTCACGTGCTTCGCACCGTCGAACACCAGGTGCTCGTAGGCCTCGTCGCTGATCACCCACAGGTCGCGCTCGATCGCCACCTCGGCGATCGCCGCGAGCTCGGCGCGGGTGAGCACCGCGCCGGTCGGATTGTTGGGCGTGTTGAGGTAGATGCCCTTGATCGCGGGCGTGAGTGCCTCGCGCAGGCGGGTGGCGATCCCGGCGGGATCGAGCGTGCCCTCGAGCAGGTCGAGATAAAGCGGCAGCGTGCGGTAGCCGCCGCCCGCCGAGAAGGCGACCAGCTTGGGGATCGCCATCCAGTGGGGCGAGAGCACCAGCACCTCCTCGCCCGGGCCGAGCAACGCCTGGAAGGCGAGGAACAGGGCGTGGGTGCCGCCGTTGGCGAGCACCACGTCGTCCAGCTCGCAGCGGATCGCGTTCTCGCGCGCGAGCTTCTCGACCAGCGCCTGGCGGAGCGTGAGTGTCCCGCGCTGGTCCGGGTAGTGGGTCTCGCCGGCCCGTGCCGCCTCGGCGAGCGCTTCGACGATGTGGGGCGGCGTGTCGAAGTCGGGCTCCCCGCGCTCCAGGTGGAGGATCCGCTCGCCCTTCTGCTCCCTCGCCTTGGCGGCCGCCATCACCTTGCCCAGCTCGGAGGTCATGCGCAGCACGGGGCGGTCGGCGATCAGTCGCGGCATGGGTCGTTCCCTCCGTGGTTCGCGTGGGGTTCGCGTCGGCCTGCAAGCCAATCTAGCACGCGCGGAGGGCCGGTGGCCGCCCGGCGCGGGCATTGCAATCTGCACGATTCGGGAGCCGGTTCGTGCCGGTTGCGGGCACGGTGATTGCGTTCCCGGGGCGGACCGTACCCGTCGACCCTCTCAGGGAGGAGTGCCCCGTGTCGAAGTTCGATCTGCGCGACGTTTCCCAGCGGCTCTCCGAGTCCACCGACACCGAGGCGGTGGTGAGCGAGCTGCTCGGCTATGTGCAGTCGCAGCGCCCCGATTGGAAGGCCGCGCTGGCGTTCTACGAGGTGAGCCGCGACGCGCTGGTGAGCCTCTACACGCGCGAGGCGGACCGGCTCTCGTGCCGCGACCTCCACCTGCCCGTCGACCAGCTTCCGGCCAGGCTCGTGCGGAAGTTTTTCCACCCCAGTGCATTTTCCAATGCCCCCAACCGGCGCTCCCTGCTGGCGAGCCTGTTCAAGACCTCGCCCCACTACGAGCCCGACGCCAACGAGGCCCCGGCACTCCAGCCGGTGGTGCCGATCTCGGACTGGGGCTCGTGCCTGTGCCTGCCGCTCGCCGACCAGGAGGACCTCCTGGCGATGCTGGTGGTGACCAGCCGCAAGAAGAATGCGTTCCCGGGCAAGGCGGTCGACGATCTGATCCCGGTCAAGGGGATGGCCGCCCTGGCGCTTGCCCAGCACCTTTACAAGTCGTCGCGCATCGTTCCGGAGAGCAACTACTCGCCGGAGACCGGGAGCCTCGCGACCTCCGGCATGTCGGCGGCCGACTTCCAGGAGCGGATCCGCTCGCTGGACGCGCACGCGGTCGAGCTGTCGGTCGAGAGCCGGGCCAAGGCGGCGCGGCTCGACGAGCTGACCCAGGAGATCGAGCAGGTCGACCAGACCTCGGACCGTTACCGCGAGGAGCTGGAGCGGGTGAAGGTCCAGCTCCACGCGCTCGAGGAGCAGTCGAGTGCCGCGACCGAGCACCTGAACGTCGCGTTCACCCAGCTCACCGAGACCCAGGATCGGATGTCCGAGCTCCAGCGCACGGTGGGATTCCTGCAGGACGTGTTCCAGACGCTCTCCCAGGAGCACGACGCCAAGGAGTTCTCGAGCACCATGGTGCTGTGGTTCAGCGAGCACTTCGGGGTCGAGCGCTGCAGCCTCATGATCATGGACAACAGCCGCGACACGCTGCGCATCGCCGCGCAGCGCGGGATCGATCCCGGCGTGGCGCACAAGGTGCGGGTGCGCGTGGGCCAGGGGATCTCGGGCTGGGTGGCGCACAACCGCAAGCCCTTGTTCGTGCGGGTCAAGGCCGACGCGAGCGAGGTCCAGCCCACCGGGCAGGACGTCTACAACTCGGACTCGTTCATCACCGTGCCGCTCGTGCACGGGGACCGGGTGGTGGGCGTGCTCAACCTGAGCAACAAGACCGGCGGGCTGCCGTTCGACGATCTCGACCTGGACCGGGCGATGCTGACCGGTTCGCTGCTGGCGATGACGCTCGGGGCCCAGGGCGCCGCGCATCGCGCCGCGGCGTGGGCGTAGGCGGCGACGACCAAGCTCAGGACTCCCGCCGGTACTCCTCGAGCGCCCGGCGGTGCGACGCAAACGCGATGCGGCGCGGCAGCCGGGACGGGGCGAAGTAGCGGGCCTCGATCGCGTCGTCGCCGGGGCTGAGCCGGCCCCCGGTGCGCGCTCCTCTATAGAGGATGAGCACCGTGCGCACCCGCGGGTCGTCGAAGCCCGCGTAGACGCCGAACAGGCCCTCGATCCGCGCCTTCACGCCGGTCTCCTCGAACAGCTCGCGGATCGCGCAGTGCTCGGGGGTCTCGCCGTACTCCATGAAGCCCGCCGGCAGGCACCAGGCGCCGGCGGCGGGATCGAACTTGCGCTTCACCATGAGCAGGCCGTCGCGGCCCGGCAGGATCACGCCCGCCGCGGGGACCGGATTGCGGTAGTGGATGAACCCGCACGCCGGACAGGTCGCGCGCAAGCGCCCGTGCTCGTCCATCATCACGAGCTCGGTCCCGCAGCGCATGCAGAACTTTGGCTCGCGGTGGGGCATCGGCCGAGCACGTTACGGTCTCGCCCGCGCGCGAGGCAAGGCACCGGCAGGCAACGAAGAAGCCCGACTCGCCGTCGCACGAATCGGGCTCTTCGGCCTTACCGCCGCGTGAGAGGAGCGTCGCGCTGCACCTTCCCGACCGTGAAACGCCCCTTAGCTGGCACCCTGCGGGTGGGCCGGGTCGGATCGACGCTCCCCTGCCGCGGCGGCGGCACCCGCTCGCGCGGGCTCTGGGGGATGTAGCTCGCTTTAGTTCCGGTTGTCCTTCTCCTCCAGCTTCTGACGCAGCTCGCGCAGCTCCTCACGCAGCTCGCGCAGCTGCGATTCCATCTCGCGCTTCTCGGAATCGCTCATGTCGGTCTTCACGCGGGTGCGCACGTCGGGAATGCGGTAGATCCGGGCGTCGCCGTCGCGCAGCCTCGTCACGTTGCGCCGCACGTCGCGGATGTCGTCGATGTCGGGCTCGACCGTGCGGGAGGAGCCCCGGCGCACCACCGTGATCTTCGTGCGCCCTTCGCGCTGACGCAGCGCCCGCTGCAGATCGGCGATGTCGTCGATCCGGTCCCCGCCGACGTCGGTGATGACGTCGCCCGCCTTGATGCCGGCCTTCTCCGCCGGGGAATCCTCGACGATGTCGGTGACCAGGACCCCCTTGCCGCCCGGAACGCCGAGCGCATCGCCCAGGTCCGCGTTGATGTCCTGGATGTGCACGCCGAGCCGGCCGCGGTTCCCGCCGAACATCGTGAAGTCGCGCAGGTTGCGCAGGTTGAAGTCGTCGCCATCCCAGCTGTAGCTGTAGCTGCGCGGCGTGCGGGGCGCGCGCGGGGCGCTGGGCGCACGCGGCGCGCGGGGCGCCTCG
>DATEMP010000137.1:0-4714 GCA_035275545.1 Candidatus Eiseniibacteriota bacterium
TCGAGCGGCTCCGGGCGCCTGCCGGCGCGGGCGCGGCGCTGCGCGCGGTCGACGTGCGCCCGCTCGCCGTCGCGGTGCTGCCGGTGCTGGCGTTCGGCGCGTGGAGCATCTCGGCCACCGGCGAGTTCCTCCAGACCAGCGGGCGGGCGCTCTCGTTCTGGCAATCGATCGGCGACTGGCTCCTGATCCGCAAGGCGGTCGCCGGGCTCGGGGCGCTCGCGACGCCGGCTGCGGTGGTGGTCTATGCGCTCGAGGTGGCGGTGCAGTGGGTGGGGTGGATCACCCGCGCGCCGCTCGAGCTCGTGATCCACCATCCGCTGGGCATCCTCGCGGTCGCCGCGGTGATCGCCGCGCGCTTCGGCTTGAACGCAGGAGGCGCGCGCCCTCCTGCGGTCGAGATGGAGGGGGCCAGGCGCCGTCTCGCGATCGAGCTGGTGGCGTTCCAGGTGTTGCTCTGGACCTTCTATGCGCTGCTCTTTCGCCACTGCCAGGTCTGGTACTGGCACACCAGCCTGGTGGCCGCGTCGATGCTGGCGGCCATGTGGCTGGCGCCCGCGCGCGATCTGGTCCTCCGCCGGGCGCCCCGCCCGGCGATGACGCTGGTCCTGATTGCCGCTCTCGCGTGCACGGCGTGGAGCGTATCGGGCTTCCGTCCCCGCGCCTCGGGTGCCGTGGCGGCGCCGCCGCCCGCCAACGGGGAGCCGCTCGCGCGCGTGCCCGCGGGAGCGACGCTCGCCGCGTTCGACACCGGGCGGCTGGCCTGGGAGCACCCGCACCTCACGGTCGTGAACCTCGACGGGCTGGTGAACAACAGCGCCTACCGCGCGCTGCGCGCGCGAGCGATCGGCCGCTACATGCTCGAGCAGCGGATCGAATGGCTCTACGTGCGCGACAAGGTGGTGGAGCGCTTCCGCGCCTTCGGCCTCGACACCTGGCTGGAGCAGGCGGAGCTGGTGGCGAGCAGCGCCGACGGCGTGCGGCTCTACCGGGTGCGCGGCGGGACGTGACCGGCGCTAGGCGGCGCGGCGCAGCTCCGTGGCCTCGCCGGAGAGGCAGATCGTGAGCTCGCGCAGCCGGCCCGACGACGGATGGTGATAGGAATCGATCCTCTGACCGGCGACCACGAACGAGTGCACCTTTGCCCCTACGATCGATCCGGTTTCGGCCGGCGCGCCCAGGGCGGCGATCAGATCCTCCTCGCGCGTGCGATTCGAGATCTCCAGCTGTCCGCCACCCGGCATCGAGAGCGACAGGGCGCCGGGCCGGAATGCGCGCTCGCGGGGGTCTCCGCACGCCGCCGGGTCGACGATGATCCGGAACGAGGCGACCAGGCCCTGGAAGGTGCCGATCTGGAGCCCGAGCGCGCGATAGTCGAGGTCGGGATCGTCCATCCCCGAGAACCAGTCGGCCTTCCCGAACGGCGCCGCGACGGAGAACGATGCATCGAGCGGAACGCCGTTGAGCGACCGGTTGCGCAGGTCGTAAGCGAGTGCCCTGAAGGTGGTGGCCGGCAGGTCGCGGGTCGGGTTCTGGAGCCTCACGAGGATGTCCTGGACGAGGCGCGTCACCACGTCGGTCAGCTTCTTGATCATGGCACTCTCCGTTCCCCTTCGCTCAGGCGAAGAGGCGTTGGCTCAAGCGGTGTGCTCCCGTGGCTCGCCGTCGGGCCCCACGTCGACCATCGGATCCTCGAGGGTCAGGGTGAGCTCCAGGAGCTGCCCGGTGATCTCGTCGTGGTGGCTGTCGATGGAAGTGCCGTTCACGCTGAATGTGTGCACGCGGTCGTTGACGATCGGGCCGGTCTCGATCGGCGCGCCCAGCAGCGCGATCAGGTCCTGCTCGGAGGTGTTGCCCCACAGCCGGCAGGTCTTCCCGTTCGGCGCGATCAGTGTGAAGTCGGCGGCCTGAAAGGCCCGGTCACGCGCGCCGTGCCGGCTGGCGGGCTGGAGAATCACGCGAAAGTTGCAGATGGTTCCCGTATAGCATCCGATCTGGAGCCCCAGACGCCGGTAGTCGAAGTCCGGGGATTCGGCGCGGCCCGAGAACCAGTCGGCTTTCCCGAACACCCGTGCCCCGTCGATCGGACCATCCGGCGCCAGGCCGTTGAGCCGGCCGGTCCGCAGGTCGTACTCGAGCCGGGTGAACGTGCACTCGGGCCAATCACGGGTCGGGTTGAAGTAGCGCACGCGGATGGCACTGATCAGCCCAAACAGCATGGAGATCGGGTGCTCCATCGGCGTGACTCCTGGTCGGGGCGGGGCTTCGGATGGCCGCTCGTCCCCAGGGTTATCGGCGGGAAGCGGGCCGATCTCCATGCGCCTGTCATGTTTTCGGGCCCGGCGGCGAATCATCTCCTGGACGGCGCGAGAGGCCGTCGCCGGACGGCCGGGATCGATCGCCCATGACCACGCCATCGGATCACGAGCGCTTCGTTGGCCTCCTCGAGGAGCACCGGGGGATCCTCTACAAGGTGGCGTTCACCTATTGCCGCCGGCGGGAGGACCGGCCGGATCTCATCCAGGAGATGACGGTCCAGCTGTGGCGGTCGTTCGATCGGTTCGACGGCCGCGCGAAGTTCTCGACCTGGATGTATCGCATCGCCATGAACGTGGCGATCTCGTTTCACCGCAGCGAGCGCCGCCGCATCCGCGACGCGGTGCCGATCGACACCGCCGGGCTCGACCTGGCGGCGGCCGACCGGGTCATGGACGAGGCGGGCGAGGACCTGAGAACCCTGCTGCGGCGCATGGAGGCATGGGACGAGATGAGCCGCGCGCTGGTGCTGCTCCATCTCGAGGGGTACCGGCACGAGGAGATCGGGCAGATCATCGGGGTTTCGACCGCCAACGTGGCGACCCGTCTCCATCGCATCCGGGAACGGCTGCAACGCGAGCTCGACCGTCCCTGACGGACGGCGGAAGGGAGAACGCACATGGAACTCGAGGCACTCAAGGCCCAGTGGGACGCCTGCGACCGCCGGCTCACCGAGAGCCTGCACCTGAACGCGCGGCTCCTGCGCGCCACGCTCGAGGCGCGGAGCCGGGCGCCGCTCCGCTGGCTGGGCGCCGGCATCGTGGTCGAGCTGGTCCTGAGCGCGCTGCTGGTGGTGGCGCTGGGCGGCTTCGTCGCCGATCACATCCGCGAGCCGCGCTTCGTGCTGCCCGCGCTGGTCCTGGACCTGGCGATGATCGCGATGCTCGGCGTGTGCATCCATCAGCTGGTGGCACTCGCCCGGATCGACTTCGGAACCCCGGTGGTGGCGCTGCAGCGGGAGCTGGAGCGGCTGCGGGTGCTCCGCATCCGCGTCACCCAGTGGACGTTCGTGCTCGCGCCGCTGCTCTGGACGCCGATGCTGATCGTGCTCCTGCGGGCGGTCCGGGTGGACGCCTACGCGGTGCTCCCGGCCGCCTGGCTGGCGGGCAACCTGGCAGTGGGGATCGCGGCGATCCCGGTGCTGCTGTGGGTCGCGCGCCGTATGGCGGCACGGTTCCAGGGCGCCCCATGGCTCCAGGGGCTCATGGACGACATCGCCGGGCGCAGCCTGATCGAAGCGCGCTCGTTCCTCGGCCAGCTCGCCGATCTCGAGCGAGGGGAGGAGCCCCGCGGCGCCGTTCCTTGACCCCTGTTCGCGTGGGGCCTTATCGTGATTGCGTTTAGCCGCCCAAATCCGACCTTCCGGCGGCGCATCCCGATTCGGAGCGGCGCTCCGCCGCTCCGGGAGCGAGGCACCCCGCATGACGCGTAGCGAGTCCACGACCGAGCTGACGCGGCGTGCCCTCAAGGGCGAGCGCGTGCCGCTCGCGCGCGTCATCTCGCTGATCGAGAACGAGTCGCCCGAGGCGGTCCCGGTGCTCGACGCCGCGTTCGCAGCCAGCGGCCGCGCGTTCCGGATCGGCATCACCGGGCCGCCCGGGGCGGGCAAGAGCACGCTCGTGACCCGGCTCGCCCTGGAGTATCGGGGCCGCGGCGACACGGTGGCGATCGTGGCAGTGGATCCCACCAGCCCGTTCACGGGCGGGGCCCTGCTCGGCGACCGCGTGCGCATGGGCGAGCTGGCGGGCGACGAGGGCGTGTTCATCCGCTCGATGGCCACGCGCGGCAGCATGGGCGGCCTGGCGGTGACCACCGCCCAGGTCTGCGACGTGCTCGACGCGGCCGGCTTCTCGCGCATCCTGATCGAGACCGTGGGGGTGGGCCAGAGCGAGCTCGAGGTGGCGCGCACCGCCGACAGCACCGCGGTCGTGCTGGTGCCCGAGTCCGGCGACGGTGTCCAGGCGATGAAGGCCGGGCTCATGGAGATCGGCGATCTGTTCGTGATCAACAAAGCGGACCGCGAGGGCTCGGACCGCGCGGCGTTCGCGGTCAGGGCGGCGCTCGAGCTGCGCGCGCCCGGGAGCGTGTGGAGCCCGCCGGTGCTGCTGACGATCGCCTCGCAGGGCGAGGGGGTGGGCGAGGTGGTCGAGCAGTTCGAAGCGCATCTCGAGCATCTCAAGGCGCAGGGCGATCTCGACCGCCGCCGGCGCGGGCGGCTCGAGCAGCGGCTGCACGACCTGATGCGCGAGCGGCTGTGGGGCGAGTTCCGCGCCCGGGTGCCCGCGCGGCAGTGGGAGGGAAGCGTGGACGCGCTCATGGAGCACCGGCTGACGCCGCACCAGGCGGCCGAGCGGCTGGCGCGGCTTGCGCCCTCGTCGAACGGCGCGACGCGTCCCGGCCA
>DATEMP010000138.1:0-3881 GCA_035275545.1 Candidatus Eiseniibacteriota bacterium
CGCGTTCGCCGCGTCCCTCCACGGAGGCGCGCGGCTTTGCGTCGCGCGGCTTTGAGTCGCGCGACGGCGTCGGCGCCGCGGCGGCGGTGGGCTGCGATGCGGCGGCGCGGCCGAGGCGGGTGGACTCGTAGTCGTCGTAGCCGCCGGGGTAGGGCACGACGCGCCCGTCGTTGACCTCGAGCACCCGGGTGGCGAGCCGCGCCATGAGCGAGCGGTCGTGGGTCACCACCACCACCGCCCCCGGGTACTGGTCGAGCGCGTCCTCCAGCACCTCCTTGCCTGCCAGGTCCAGGTGGTGGGTGGGCTCGTCGAGCAGCAGGAGGTTGGCGGGCTCGAGCAGGATGCGGGCGAGCGCCACGCGCTGACGCTCCCCGCCCGAGAGCACGCGGCAGAGCTTGAACACGTCGTCGCCGGTGAAGAGAAAGCTCCCGAGCAGGCCGCGCAGCCGCGGCCGCCATTCGGCGCTCGCCACGTCCTCCAGCGCCGCGAGCACGGTGAGCCCGGGATCCAGGGTCTCGGCGGCGTGCTGGGCGAAGTAGGCGCGGCGCGCGAGTGGGGATTCCTCGCGCAGGCCGGAGCCCGGCTCGAGCTGCCCGGCGAGCACGCGCAGCAGGGTGGTCTTGCCGGCCCCGTTCGCGCCCACGATCGCCACCTTGTCGCCGCGCAGGATCTCGGCCTGTGCGTGCGCGAACACGTCATGCGCGCCGTACCCGAACGCCACGTCCTGCAGCCGCACCAGCGAGCGGCCCGCGTGCGGAGGGTTCGGGAACTGGAACCGGATGCCGCGCGCGCGCCGCGGGATGATCACGCGCTCGTCCTTGAGCCTGGCGATCTGCTTGCGCTTGCTCTGTGCCTGCGCGGCCTTGGTGTTCTTGGCGCCGAACCGCTCGACGAACCGGTTGAGCTGGGCGATCTTCTGGTCGAGCTGGGCGTTGCGCGCCTCGAGCTGCTCCCGGCGCACCTCCTTCTCCTCGAGGTAGCGGGTGAAGGTCATCGGATAGTCGGTGAGGCGGCCGCCGTCCAGCTCCCGCACCTCGGTCGCCACCCGGTCGAGGAACACCCGATCGTGCGAGACCACCACCAGCCCGCCGTGGAACCCCTCGAGATAGTCCTCGAGCCATTCCATGGCCGGCAGGTCCAGGTGGTTGGTCGGCTCGTCGAGGAACAGCAGCGTCGGGTCGGTGAGCAGCAGGGCGGCGAGGGCGGCGCGCATGCGCCAGCCGCCCGAGAACTCGGCGAGCGGGCGATCCTGGTCGGCGCCGGAGAAGCCCAGCCCCGAGAGCACCCGCCGGGCCTCGGGCTCGATCGCGTGCTCGTCGTGGAGGTCCAGATGGTGCTGCAGCTCGCCCGAGCGCTCGAGCAGGGCCTGGAGGGCGGGATCCTCCGGCGCGATGCCGGCCAGCTGGGCGTGGAGGGCGTCGAGCTCCTCGCGCATCTCCCGTACGTGGCGATGGGCCTCGAGCGCACGCTCCAGGACCGTGCCCTCGAACCGCTCGGCGGCCTCCTGGGGCAGGTAGCCGAGCCGGCTGCCGCGCGCCAGGACCCGGGCACCGGTGTCGGGGGGGAGCTCGCCCAGCGCCACCTTGATGAGCGTGGTCTTGCCGGTCCCGTTGGGGCCGACCAGGGCGCAGCGGCTGCCCGGGGCAATGACCCAGTCCAGGTCCTGGAACAGGACCCGCTGGCCCACCGAATAGCGGATGTTCTGAAGCTGGATCACGCCCCACGCCTCCTCATTGACGCCCCCCGCCGGCGCCACGATAATCGCTGTGGCGTCTCGACGGCACGACGCACCCTCCGACCCCCGCATCGACTCGAAAGGAACGCCCTCTGATCCGCCGACGTCCCCGCGCCCCGTCCCGGACCGGGGTGACCCCCTGCGCCCGTCACGTCACCGGCTGGGGAGCCGCCCTGCTGTTCGTCCTGCTCGGGCTCCCGCAGCCCGCCCGGGGGGCCTGGATGCTGCCGCCCGCTCCCGACCGGGCGAAGGACTTCTGCCTCGTCAAGAAGGACGGCTGGTACCACTGCTTCTACATCCGCAAGGACACCTCGGTCCCCGGCGATTCCACCGAGCGGGACCTGGGCCACGCGATCTCCCGCGACTTCTACCTCTGGACCCAGCTTCCCCCGGTCCTGAACGTGCGGCCCAGCAACTGGGACAACGCGCGGATCTGGGCTCCCGACATCCGGAAGATCGATGGTGTCTACTACATGCTCTATACCGGCGTCACGGACACGTGGGGAGAATACGCGTTCCACCAGCGCATGGGGCTCGCGACCTCGACCGACCTCATGACGTGGAACCGTCTCGACCTGCCGGTGTGCGACTGCTCGAAGATCCGCTGGACCTACTGCGACCCGCTCCAGTACACGGGCGGCGAGTTCCGCGACCCGTTCTTCATGCCCGATCCGCAGGGACCGGGATGGATCATGTACTACACGGCCCGGCCGGCGTCGGCCCCGACCAGCTACGTGGCCGGGACTGCCCGCTCGAGCGGCGACCTCACCGAATGGGTGAACGGCGAGCCGCTGTGGATCACGCACGTCTCGATGACCGGCAGTCCCAAGGTCGAATCGCCCCACGTGTTCGAGCACAACGGGCTCTACTACCTGACCTACACGGGCAGCACCGAGCTGGGGCTCCTGTTCTCGACCGGCCCCGACCCGGTCGGTCCCGCGTCGTCGTGGACCTACCGCGGGTCGATCTCGGACATGCTGGGGGTCAACACCCAGGAGTGGTTCGCTTCGGAGTACTTCCGGGACGGCACCCACGAGTACTTCGCCTTCGTGAACTACGACCGCGTGGACATCCGCGAGATCGCCTGGTCAAACGACTGGAAGTTCACCCTGTTCCAGCCCGCGCTGTTCCACGTCCAGACCCTGACCTGGAGCAAGTCGGAAGTGGTGCCCGGCGACCTCGTCCTGTTCAACATCGAGGCGATCAACACGGTGGGCGCCCACGTGCAAATCGAGGCGTTCGCGGTGAACGGCGACGGATCGTGGACGCCGGTTCCGCTCGACGAGATCGGGCTGCCGTCCACGATCCCGATGGCCGGGCTCCACACCACGGTGCCCTGGGTGGCGCGCACCTGGCCCAACCCCCAGGACCCGGAAGCGAGCCTCGAGCTGGTGGTGCGGCTCAAGGACCTGACCGCGGAGGCGGCGCCGATCCGCGTGGTCCCGAACCCCTGGGGCCCGCCGCAGTGGACGGGGCGCGACGGCAGCCGACGCACGCCGCGCCCGTTCCCAGAGCAGAGCTCGGCCGGGGCCGCGGTCGAGTTCCGGGCGCTCGCGCGCGCGCCGGTGGGGAAGGCGGCCCTGCTGGTCGACCTCCAGGAGCCCGCGCCCGCCCGGATCGAGCTCTTCGACGTCGGAGGCCGGCGCGTGCGCGCGCTGGTCGACCGCACGCTCGATGCGGGGGCCCACGTCATTCCCTGGGACGGCCGCGACGACGCCGGCGTCATGGCGGGACGTGGCGTCTACTTCGCCCGCCTCTCCGCCGCCGGGCTCCAACGGACGGTTCGCCTGCTCCACACGCCCTGATCCATGCCGGGCCGCCCAGGATGGGTCCGGGCCGCGGCCCTCGCGGCCGTGCTCGGGGTGGGCGTGCTCTGGGTGGTCTGGTCCCCGCCGGACGCGAACGATCTGGTCGCGGGGGATGAGGGCTACTACGGGACGCTGGCGCGCAACCTCCTCGCCGCGCCCGACCAGCGGCTGAGCCCGTCGCTCACCCCGCTCGGCCCGCCCGGGGACAAGCCGCCGTTCTACCCGGCGCTGCTCGCGATTCCGGTGGCGGTACTCGGTCCCACCGCCGCCGCACTGCGCTGGCCCTCCCTGGTGCTCTCGCTCCTGGTCGCGATCGCGACCGGGGCACTGGCCGCGCG
>DATEMP010000139.1:0-2501 GCA_035275545.1 Candidatus Eiseniibacteriota bacterium
CCGCCTGCCTGCCGCTCCTGCGCCTGCGCGGCATGGCCGAGCCGGTGCTCGCGCACGCGGGGGCGCCGGTCGACCGCGCGACCCGCTGGCGGCTGCTCCCGGTCGGCCTCAACGCATTCCTGATCGGCGCCGGCGCGGGACTCGTCATCCCGTTCATGAACCTCTACTTCGCGAACCGCTTCGGCTGCTCGAGCGGCCAGATCGGCTTCTACTTCTCGATGGCGGCGGTGCTCACCGCGGTCGCCTCGCTGGTGGGCCCGGCGGTCGCGCGCCGGTTCGGCATGTTGCGCACCGCGGTCGCGGCCCAGGTGCTCTCGCTGCCGTTCCTCGTCACCCTCGGCACCGAGACGCGACTCGGCGTCGCGGTAGGTGCGTTCTGGATGCGCGCCACGCTCATGCAGGCCTCCACGCCACTGGTCCAGACCTTCGTCATGGAGGCGTTCCCGCCGTCGCTGCGCGCGCGGTCGGCGAGCCTCATCACGCTGGTGTGGAACGCGGGCTGGGCAGTGAGCGCCACCCTCAGCGGCATCATCATCCAGCGCTTCGGCTACCACGTGCCTTTCTACATCACCGCGGTCCTCTACGCGCTTGCGGCCAGCACCTTCTACCTGTCGTTCCGTCACATGCCGGTGTCCGAGGCGGCGCGGCGCGGGCCGGAGCGCATGGAGAGACCACACGGCGAGGGGCCGCTCGCCGACTGAGCGTCCCGCCTTGCGATCGCGCGGGCGAGGGCGTAGCGTGACGACTCAGCTTCCGCATGAAGCGGAAGGCGCACCGGAAGGGACCTCCGAATGAAAAAACTCCTGTTTCTTGCCGTCATCGTCGCGGTCGGCTGGTATGGCTGGAAGCACCTTCCCTCGCTGATCGAGAAGCGACCCTCCCACGAGGCCGTGGTCCAGAACGGCAGCGGCGGCACCCTCACCCGCATCCGGCTCACGGTGGACGGGCAGACCTTCGTCAAGGAGGAGCTCCCGGACGGCGCCTCGGCGATCTTCCCGTTCCGCGTTGCGAAGGACGCGTCGTTCGAGCTCACCTGGCAGTGGAAGGACCGGGTCGGCGAGAACAGCTGGACCGGCGGCATGGTACCCAAGGGACCGATGGTCCAGCGTCACGTGATGATCATCGACTCGGACGCCGGCGTGATCTACCAGACCGCGAACAAGTAGCGGCCCGCGCCCGACCGGTGACGGTCGCGTCCCCCGGCGCCGCTAGTCGACCTGATCGACGTACAGCTCCTGGTCGTCGGGGCTGTAGCCAAGGAGCTCGGCGTAGCGTCCCCAGTCGATCACCGTCTTGAGGAGCGCCTCCGAGTCCTCCGCCGGCAGGTGGATGGCGAAGATCTCGAGGAACGCGTCCTCGTCGGCGCGCTGGTTCTCGCTGCGCTGGAGCGCGTCGACCACGGTGCGGAAGATCGGCAGCTTCTTGAGCTGCTCCTTGATCAGCTTCTTGCGGGTATTGATCCGGCCGCGCAGGAGCTGTCCGCCGGTGCTGGTGAGCACCACGTCCGCCCCCGGCGTCTCGACCAGCCCGAGCATCTCGGCCCCCTTGATCACGCGCAGGATCTCTCCGAACTCGGAGTTGACGTCGCGGGCGAGACGGAACACGTCGTAACGGCCGCCCCCGTCGTTCAGGACCTGGAGGAGTCCGATGACGCGGCCGATTGCCACCTGCGGGATGGGGTCGATGCTCATAATGCGGCCCGCAGCCTAGCGCGCGCCGATCCTGGCGCGCAATGCGCGCAGGCGCTGCGCGTCCGCGGGTCGCGTGAACTGCGACTCGGCCTCGGTGATGAGCCTGCCCGCGTCCGCGACCTGGCCCGCGCGCGCCAGGATGCCGGCGGCGCGCTCGACGCACCCCACGGCGGGCTCGGGGTCGCTCGCGTAGAGACCGGCGCCCGCCAGGAAGGGCCGCAGGGCAGCGGCCAGGAACCCGAACAGCTCGTAGTTGAGCCCCACGTTGTAATAGTAGTAGGCCTCCCCCCCGGTCGCCGGTCCGGGCGGAAGCATCGGCGGCGGCCCCGGATCCGGCCGGCGCTGCGAGAACGGCGTCGCCTGGGAAGGGTTCCGGTACACCGTGATCCAGGGTCCCGCGCCGCCGTTCGCCGGGAACTCCTTCCACACCTCCCACGACGCGGCGAGCGTGTCGTAGAAGGCGAGCTGTGCCGCGAACCGGGACGGCTCGCGGCGGTACCGGTCGCGCGCCGAGCCGGTGACCACGAATGCGTCGGCCACGCGGTAGAGGGCGGGATCGTAGAACCGGGCGGAGCGCTCCGGCGCCACCTGGAAGAGCGGCACCGAGATCAGCGCGTAGAGCTTCGGCGAGAAGCCGCGCTCGCGCAGCACCGGGAACAAGTCGCGGTCCATGGACTGGATCTCGAGCGGCGAGAGCAGCCGTGGGCCGTACTGCTCGCACGCCACGAACGCGCCGCTCGGCACGCTGGCCTCGAACCATGCCTTGGCGAGCGTGCGCGTGTCGGGCCTGAGCGTGGCGAGATGCGCGGG
>DATEMP010000140.1:0-11103 GCA_035275545.1 Candidatus Eiseniibacteriota bacterium
GACGCAGAGCCTCGACTCGGCGCCGATCCTTCAGTCGCCGACGATCACTGGCAACCCGGGCGGCAACGGGATCGCGATCGATCCGGGATCGCTCAGCGCCAACGGGCGCTGGCGCAGCATGGGGGTGCCGTTCATCCTCCATGACGATGTCGTGGTGAGTGCCGGCACGACCCTGATCATCGATCCGGGCTGTGTGGTGAAGCTGCAGCCGCCGGGCTGCGACAACACGTCGCTAATCGTCGACGGCACGCTGAGCGCGCTAGGCACGGTGGTCTCGCCGATCATCTTCACCTCGTATCTCGACGACGCTGGCAACGACACGAATAACAACGGGTCGGCCACGTCGCCGGCGGCGGGGAACTGGGAGCGGATCCGCTTCTCAGGGCTCGGGAGCGGGAGCGTGATGACCTACTGTGTGGCACGCTACGGAGGGCGGAGCTACACCTGCAGCGGAACCAACGCGAACCCGATGATCGACATCGCCGGGACGTCACCGAGCATCGACTACTGCACCTTCAGCAACGCTTACTCGACCGTCGTCCAGTGCGGGCCCGACGGGACCGCCAAGGCGAATCCGCCAATCCATCACTCGAGCCTGCTCGCCTCGACCACCGTGTTCGGGTTGAACAACACGGACCCCACCGTGACGATCAACGCGATCGACAACTGGTGGGGGCACAGCACGGGGCCCCTGGACAACCTGGTGGGAAACCCCGATCACAACCCGGGGGGGCTGGGGGCCAAGGTCTCGGATTACGTCACCTACAGACCCTGGTGGACCACTCTACCGAGCCCGTACCCCGTGGCCTCGGTCCTTCCCGAGATCATGAACATTGGCGTGCCGCCTGGTGAGCAGCGGACCCGGCCGATGCTCGTTTTCAACAAGGGCGATGCCAGCCTATCGTTTTCGGCGTACGAAGCGGCAGGGACCGACGCGCAGTCCGCGTCCCCGACCGAGGTGTCCTGGTTCTCGGTGTCGCCCACCTCCGGAATCGTGGCCCCCGACGGGCGCATGAGCCTCCAGGTCACGTTCACCGCCCCCGTGGACCCGCAACCGCGCCGCACGGCCTACCTCATTTTCCAGACCAACGACCCCGTAAACGACCACATCGTGGTGCCTCTGGAGCTCGACCTGCCCCCGGTCGACGTGAACGACCCGCTCGCGGACGACATCCGCCAGAGCCGTCTCGTCGAGTACGGGCCGTCGCCCGCCACGGGAACCATGCGGTTCGGCGTGGAAATCGCCTCCGGTGACCCGGCGACGCTCGCGATCTTCGACATCTCGGGCAGGCAGATCCGCGCGTTCGACTGGGCTGGCGGCGAAGGACGCACCGTGGTCCTGTGGGACGGCCGAATGGAGGACGGCCGGGAGGCTCCATCCGGGATGTACGTCGTCCGGTTCAGAGCCTCACAGCACGTCGCGATGCACCGTATCGTGAGGCTGCGATGAGTGTGTGAGCCGACTCAGCGCGCCGCGATCACCGCGATCTCGACCAGGTAGTCGGGAGAGGCGAGCCGCGCTTCGACGGTGGCGCGCGTGGGCGGATTCGCGGGATCGATCCACGCCTCCCACACCGCGTTCATCTCGTCGAACGTGGTGATGTCGGTGAGCCACACGCTCGCCGACAGCAGCCGCGAGCGGTCGGTGCCCGCCTCCGCCAGC
Organism: Candidatus Eiseniibacteriota bacterium; assembly: GCA_035275545.1. Classification (GTDB taxonomy): domain Bacteria; phylum Eisenbacteria; class RBG-16-71-46; order RBG-16-71-46; family RBG-16-71-46; genus WS-11. The sequence continues at coordinate 1,664 of DATEMP010000140.1, forward strand.
CGCTCGTCGATGCGCTCGAGGATCGCCTGGGTCTGGCCGCGCACGCTGCCCGCCGGCTCCTTCGAGACGTGGCCGGACAGGTAGACCGTATCGCCGTGCACCACCGCCCCGCTCATGCGCGGGCCGACGCCGATGCGCTGGATGCTCATGGATGCCTCGCTGGGGATGGCGTGAACGTCAGGAGCCGGAGTTGCGGTTGGCCTCGGGCGAATCCTGCCCCGGGCCCATGTCGGTGATCTCCTCGGCGGGCGTCCAGCCGTCGCCGGGCAGCAGCACGTCGGCGTGGCCGGTGACCCGGTCGATCCGCACGGGGTAGGTGTCGCGATCGACGGTGACGTGGTCGTAGCGCCAGCGGGTCGGCCACACGAACAGGACGAAGGCGGCCGCCAGCAGGACGGCGAGGGTCGCGAGCAGGGTTCGGGTCACGGCGGCGGATCCTACTTCACCCACCGGTCGAACCAGGCGAGCGTGCGCGTCCAGCGATCCCAGTTGTGCCGGTACTCGCGGTAGGTGTGCGGCTCGCGCGGGTAGTGGACGAACTCGGTCGGCACGCGGAGCGCCAGCAGCGCGCGGTAGAGCTGCTGGCCCTGCGGATAGGGCACGCGACGATCCTCCTCGCCGGCGAACACCAGCGTGGGCGTCTTCACGCGGCCCACGTGCGTGATCGGCGAGGCGCGCTGCCAGGTCTCGGGCGAGCCCCAGGGCGTGCCGCTGAAGTCGAAGGCACGGTACTGCTGGATGTCGCTCTGCCCCCAGTGGGCACCCAGGTCCACCGCGCCCGCGCTCACCATCGCCGCGTCGAAGCGGTCGGTCTGGGTGATCGCCCACGCCGACAAGTAGCCGCCGTACGAGTGTCCGTACACGCCCAGCCGCCTGGGATCGGCTAGCCCCCAGCGCACCAGGCTGTCGATCCCGGTCACGACGTCGCGCCAGTCCTGGCCGCCCCAGTCCGCGCGCCGGCGCACCATGAAGGCGGTGCCGTAGCCGCCGCTCGATCGGAAGTTGGGCATGAACACCTGGTAGCCGTGGGCCGCGAAGTGCTGGGGCACGGGCTCGAACCCGAGCGCGTAGTGCGTGGTGTAGGGCCCGCCGTGGAGCAGCACCAGCGTCTTGAGCGCACCGGTCTCGGCGGTGCCCGGCGGGCGCAGGAGCAGCCCCTCGACGGTGACGCCGTCGCTGCTGGTCCAGCGCACGCTGCGCGTGGTGCCGAGCTTGAGGCGGGCGACCGCGGCGTTGAGCCGGGTGACCGCGCGGCCCTCGAGCCGGACGTGATCCGCGATCCACACTTCGGCCGGCGTCACGGTCGAGGACTGGATCCACGCCGCGCGGCCGCTCCCGGCGGCGGCCGGCGTGCCCGCGGCACTCCGGGTGCGCACCGTTGACAGCACCGGAGGCCCGCCCGCGAGCGGGACCGCCGCCACCACCGAGGTCACGCCCTGCGCGGAGTGAAAGAAGAGCGTGTCCGAACCCGCGCTCCACGCGGGCGCGTAGGCGTCCTCGTCGAAGCCCGCGGTCAGGTTGCGTGCCCCTCCGCCCGCCGCGGGCACCAGCCAGAGGTCGTTCTTCTCCACGAACGCGTCGCGGTCGGCGCCGGTCGCGAGCGCGATCCAGCGGCCGTCCGGCGACCAGGCGAAGCTGCCGTTGCCGATCACGCCCAGCCGCCGTGCCGGGCCGCCGCTGACCGCGACCACACCGACGTCGACCGCGTTCTCGTCGTCGGGCTTGCCGCTCGGGCTGGTGAGGAACGCGATCGAGCGCGAGTCCGGCGACCAGCGCGCGTTCCAGATCCACTGGGTGCCGGAGGTGAGCCGGCGATGGCGCCCGGTGCGCACCTCGACCACCCACAGGTGCGGGTACTGGAGCCGCTCGTCCTCGACCACCTGGTCCCATTTCTTCCTCCGCCAGTCGCGCACCCGGCGCGGCAGCGTGTCGGGCTTGACGTACGCGAGCCAGCGGCCGTCGGGCGACCAAGCCACCTCGCCCACGCCCTCGTCGTAGCTGCCGAACGCCCACGGCTCGCCGCCCTCCAGCGACAGCATGAAGATGCCGGGCTTCACGTCGTCCGAGGCGATGCGCGCCGAGCAGAACGCCACCGTGTCGCCGCCCGGGGAGAACGTGGGGCTCCAGTCGTTCTTGGGCGAGCGGGTGAGGCGGCGCGCGGTATCCGCGCCCGCCTGCCAGAGCCACAGGTCCTGGTTGCTGGTGGTCTCGGCGGTGTCGTTCTCGGTGACCGTGAACGCGAGCCGCCGCCCGTCGGCGGACCAGGTGAGCGAGCCGAACGAGCGCAGCGTGAGCGCGTGCTCGAGCGTGTAGTCAGGCGCGGCCGCCCGGGCGGGGGCGGCGAGCGCGAGGACCAGCATGGCGAGCGTGACAGGGTGACGCATCCGGGCTCCGGGGGTGCGCGGGTCGCGCGGTAACCGAGGAGCGGGAGACTACCGGAGCCGGGCGGTCAGCGCAGCAGGGCGAACCGCCGGGCCACCGTCACCTCCCCCGCCCGGAACGTCGCCGTGTACATCCCCGCCCGGGCGCGCACCCCGGAGCGCAGCGTGCCGTTCCAGGCGAACGGGTGCTCGCCGGCCGCGAGCATGCCGGCCCACAGCGTGGCGACCCGGCGCCCCTCGACGTCGTCGACCGAAACATCGACCCACCGGCTGTCGGGCAGCGCGATCGCGAACGACACCGACTCCCGCGCCGGATTGGGCGCCGGCGGCCGCGAGAACCGGATCCCCGGGTGCGCCGGAGGGGCGGGCGAAACGCCGGTGGTGGCGGCCGGCGCGCCGACCGCGGCCGTGAAGCTCCGGAAGCACGGCGTGTTGTCGTCGCTCACGAATTGGACCACGGTCAGATTGTTGATCACCCCGGGAGGCACGATCGCGCCCTCGGGGTCCCAGCCGTGGGCGAAGCTGGTGGTGTGCTCCATCGGCTGTGGGCCGGCGTGGCCCGACCAGGTGAAGAGCCGGAAGTCGAGCGGTGCCGCCGGCGGGTTGCTCGCGTCGCCGGCCGGCCCGGCGGTGATGAGGTACTGGCCGGGCCCGCTGACGTCGATGCTGCGCACGCCCCGGCCCCCGAGGTCGAGCACGAACGGCGTCCCGAACTGGGCGGCGCCCGGCCCGGGCGTCGGGCTGCCGGTCACCAGGGCGGCGAGGTTGATGAGGGGCACGATCAGCGCATGCGTCCGCTGCGCCGGGCTGGTGGTGGGCCCGAACGGGTTGACGAGCGGCGCGCGGAAGGCGATGAGCGCGGTCACCCCGTCGGGCGCGATCGTCATGCCCTCGATGTTGAACCCCTCGACGACCGAGGGCAGGACACCCGCCGCGGCGCTCGCCTGAAGCCCGAAGTAGTGGGCGCCGAGGCCGTGCAGGTTGTTCGCGTCCCAGGCGATCAAATCGGTGCGCAGGTGGTCGTAGCGGCCGAGGTAGCTCAGCGTGTAGGGAGGGCTCCCGGTGCCGTTGCCGTTGAGCTGCGTGGCGAACAGCCGGTAGCGATTCGGGCGCAGGTTGCCGGTCCTCGAATTGGAGTGCGAGGCGAGCCAGTAGATCCGCGTCCCGCCGCCGCCCGCGGTCAGGACCGCCGCCTCGAGGTCGGCCTCCGGGTTGGAGGGCGCGGGCGCCAGGCTGGGCCGCGCGTCGAAGGTGTAGACCGGCGCCGCGCACGCCGCGCCGGGATGCCGCGCGAACAGGCGCAGGATCTCGTCCTCGTTGTCGGCGACGAACATCAGCGTGTCGCCCACGGCGATCGCGGCCGAGGCGTCGCCGACCGCGGCCTGGTGGGACCACTGCTGGAGGACCTGGGCACCGACCGGCGCGACGCCGGGCGCGAGCGTGCCGGCGAGCCCGAGGCCCAGCACCGCGAGGTGCTGGATCAGTCCGCGAGCCGGTACACGTAGAGCTTCTGCTCGGAGTCGCTCACGATGTACAGGCGCCGGGCCGCGTCGTCCACCGCGACCCCCTCGGCCTTCGGAAACGGCAGCGGGTGGTGCTCGACGACCCCCGCGGTGCGGTTCCATAGGAAGATCTCCTGAGACTTGTCGCTGACAATCCAGAATCCGTGGCGCTTCCGGTCGTACGCCATGCCCGAGTAGTCCTTGGCGAACTGCACCTCGTGGCGCGCCTCGATCGCGACCGTGCCGTTCAGCTCGAGGAACAGGCCGGGCCGCTTCTCGTTGAGCGCGAACATCCGGCCGTGGTCGTCGAGGCAGAGTCCTTCGAGCCCGCTGTTCTTCTCCCCGGTCAGGTCGAGTGCGTGTCGCGAGAGCACCTCTCCCTCGAGGTCGAGGTGGATGATCTCGCGGCGGTTCTCCTCCGCGACCCACAGCGTGCCGTCCGACCGGTCGTAGGCGACCGCTTCGAGGTCACTGCCCAGGAACTTGAGCGTCTTGACCACGTTCCCGTCGGCGTCGAGCTGGTAGACGCGCGACGGGTGATTGGTGACGGTCCACAGCCGGGTCCCCGACCCGTCGATCGCCAGGTCGGATGGCTCCGTGACGCTCAGGGGATGGGTGGCGATCAGCGCCATCGCCGGTGTGACCGGCGTGGCGGGCTTCGACTCCACGCGGCCCGGCGCCACCAGAGTGACCACCGCCACGCATGCGGCCATGCTCCACCGCCGTCCTGCCCGCGACATGCACATCCTCCCCGCGCACCGAACGTCTAGGGCGCGTACTGCCAGACGTAGAGCTTGTTCTCCAAGTCGCTGACGATGTAGATCCGGTTGGTGGCCGCATCGATCGTCACGCCCTCGGCCTTGGCGATCGGCAGCTGGTAGGACTTGATGACGCCCGCGGACCCGTTCCAGAGGTACAGCCGTTCCGACTGGTCGCTGACGATCCAATACGATCCGGAATGTGAATCGTATGCAATGCCGGAATAGTCCTGAGCGAAGCTCAGGGTGTCCGCGCGGGCGATCGACTTGTCGGGATTCACGGTGACGAACAGTCCCGGGAGCTTTTCGTTGAGCACGAACATGCCGCCCGCATCGTTCAGGCAGATGCCCTCCAGGCCGCTGTTCTGCTGGCCGGTCAGGCCCAGCGGATAGGTGCCGAGCACGTTTCCATCCAGGTCGAGGTGGATGACGGAGCGGAGGTTTTCCTCGGCGACCCAGAGGGTGTGGTCGGAGCGGTCGTAGGCGATCCCTTCGAGGTCCTGTCCGGCATAGGCGAGCGTCTTCACGCGGTTTCCGCTGACATCGAGCTGATAGACGCTGTCCGGATCGTTGGTGACGGTCCAGAGCGTCGTCCCGGTTTCGTCGATCGCGAGATCCGAGGGCTCCGAGAGGGCGAGCGCGTGCACGGCCACCAGGCGCAGGCTGTCGTCCTTGGGCGCGGTGGGCTTGGAGCTGCCGCATCCCAGCACGGTCGCGGTGAGCACGGCCGGAAGGGCCAGGCGTGCGATGGTGGTGAAGGGCGGGTGCATGGCGTCTAGAACTCCTCTTCGTCGAAGTACAGGCTCACCCGGTCCACGCCCGACGCGCTGCGCAGCGCGCGCACGAAATCGCCGTCCAGCTCACGCTCACGGAGCCGCACGTAGTAGGAGAGCTCGAGCGATTCGTTGTCGCCGATCGAGCGGGTGTTGATCACCTGATGCCGGCGGCAGTACTGGTGGAGGACCGGCAGATAGGACGGCGCGGGATCGCCGTTCGGGCTGTAGGAGAACTGCAGGAGGTATTCCTCCTTGCGGGGCGAGAACGTTCCCGATTTCGCGAACAGGTACATGATGCTGCCGACCGCGACCGTCCCGACCATCGCGATCTTGTGGTACCCGCCGCCGGCGGCCATGCCGATCGCCAGGACGAAGAAGATGTAGACGATGTCCTGCGTGTCCTTGACGGCGGTACGGAAGCGGATGATCGACATGGCGCCCACCAGCCCGAATGCGCGGGCCAGGTTGCTGCCGATCGCCAGGATCATGATGGTGGTGATCATCGCCAGGAACACCAGCGAGTTCACGAACGCGACGGAATAGCCGGGGCCCCGGTAGGTGCGGCGGTACAGCCAGGCGACGGCGAGCCCGCACAGCAGCGCCACGGCGACGTTCGCGAAGATGCTGAGCGCGGTGATCGGGAAGAGGTTGACGTTCTCCAGCTGGCTCAGCACCGGGGTCTCTCCTGGCCTGCCGCGGCTTTCAGCGCGCGTGCGAACGGCGTGGCGGCGTTCGGGCGGATCCGCCGCGAGGCGGAGCGGGTATCCATGCAGATGGCGTACTTCGAGAGCGCCATGCGTGGCAGCCGGTATCGCGAAATGATGGTCCGCACCCACGACGGCAGCGCGTTGCGGTGGAACTTGACCTCGAAGATGAAGGCGCCGGTCATCGCGGCTACCAGGCAATCTTCGTCGTAGAGCGATTCGAGCCCGGGCTGCGAGCAGGTGCGGAGGTTCATGTCGCAGGTGATCCGGAGCGACCGGTCGTACTTGCCGAAGTACGCTTCGCGGTCGTAGACCACCAGCGCCGCGGGGGCGAGGTGGTGGCGGTAGTAGTGGTAGAGAAACCGTTCCGCGTCGCGCCGCTCCCGGTGGGCGTCGCCGTTGTCGACCACGTAGCGGTCGATGTCACGGGAGACCAGCAGCGATTCGAGGTCGGTCGCCCGCACCGGCGACCGATGCTTGTCGATGAAGTCGGACTGCTTCTTCTTGATCTCCAGGAACACGACGCTCTCGGCGTGGGGCCGGTCATATCCTCTGATGCGGAACTTGCGGCGAACCCGCAGGCCGGCCTGCTTGGCCTCGTAGCATTCGAACCGGGGCGTGTCGTAGTAGATGCTCCGCACCGTGTACGCGCCGTGCCCCGCGGAGCCCTCCTGGGCATCCGGGACCACGAATGGCAGAAGGTCGGCGCGCATGTGATCGAGCGCGACCGTCGGTGCCAGGAACTTGTATTCGATCCGGCCGTTCATCGGCGGCTCCCGAGCCCGGGGTGGGACGCGCGCACCTGCGCGATGAGCTGATCCGCGATCTGGCGGGGCGTGAGGGCGCTGCATCGGATCTGGCAGGGCAGGAGCATGCCGGGCATGAGGCCCGTCGACGTGGGGTCCAGTTGAGCGGTGGCGATCACGACCGGCATGCCGCGCAGCAGCCGGACCTCCGGGCTCAATGCGACCAGGGTTCCACGCAACGGGGGATCGATCCCGGTGATCGTGACCCGGGGGGAGGGGGTGGCGGCGACGCGCTTGTAGTCCGCCCAGCGGACCGGGACCAGAGCCAGATACTCGGGGCCGGTGATCGTCACCAGCGTGTCGGGCGAGAACGTGGGCATCACGGTGCCGGCGATCGGCGCCGTCACGGTGTACGTGGCCGCGCGCCCCTTGACCGCAGCGATCTCCGTCTCGAGGGTCGCGATGTTGCTGTTGATGAGATTGATCTGCTCCGGCTTCGCGCCGGTCTCGGATGCCTCGACGTTCGTGGCCGCGAGGGTGATCTGATCGTCCAGCGCGTTGGCCTCGTTGCGGATGCGATCGTATTCGCCCGCAGGTATCAAATGCTGGTCGAACAGCAGCTGCGTGCGATCCATCGTGGGTTGATACTCGGCGCGGCGTCGCTGCGCATAGAGCAGCCGCTGCTGGGCTTCCTTCACGACCGCCGATTTCTGGCCGCTCGCGTTGACCGCCAGCAGATTGCGCGCCGCCGCCAGCTGGCCCTGGAGGGTGATGAGGCGCTCGGCGACTTCGCTCGAGACCACGCTGCCGACCGTGTCGCCCGCCGCGACCTGATGGCCGGGGAGGAGCGATGGGCGGAGCGAGAAGTTGATCGAGCTGCCGGCGTTGAAGGTCGAGACCCGGAATCCCTCGCTCAATCCGGAGCGGTAGTTGAAGGTGCTGGCGATCAGCTGCCCATCGACCGCCTTGGCCAGGACCCAGCGGTGCTCGGGCGAAATCGCCGCGTAGGTGTCCACCGCGGACGGCAGCCGGATGGGCAGCAACAGGACCAGTGCCACGATGCTCAGGGCCACGGCCACGATCAAGGCGCGCCGAAGCGCAACGCGTACAGGATCATGCGGCCGCGGGGGCCGTGGTCCATGCCCGGGCGCGGTACGCAACGCGTCGATCGTGAGGCCCTGTTTGGGGAGCGGCTGGGACACAGGAGGCCTCGCAGTTGTATTTTGCAACCGCCGGCTAGTATAACAAACGTGTTACGGAAATATGAACAATAGATAAACGCTATCGGAGGCGGGGGCCGCGCGGCCGGGGCGCGGAGGCTCGCCCGGCCGGCGGATGTCAGCGGCGCTCCGCGGCTCCGGAGCCCGCCGTCTTCACCACCACCCGCATCGCCATCGACTGACCGCCTTCGTCCCGGTAGTAGACCGTGACGCGGGCGTTCTTCTCGAGGTCGCCGGTGGTCTTGAGCTCCGCATGACGCGCGAACACGCGGCTCTGCGGCTTCTTACCCCGCTTCTCGACCGTGAGGGTCTTCTGGTCGATCGCGGTGACGATGCCCGTGAACTGACGCTGCGAGCTCTTCGCCTTCGCATCGCCGTTCGCCGTGCTCTTCGCCGCGGCCGTCGCGATCCCGTTGTGCGTGGTCACGAGCGGCAGCGCGACGAGCGCGCACGACGCGAGCACCACGCCGAACGAGATGGACGTCCATCCCTGCCTCATCCTCCTCACCTCCCCTCGTCTTCGCGGGGGCAGGGCAAGCGGACGTTAGGCGCGGAGGAGCGGCACGGTCAAGCGTTTCGTCCGCTGTTCACGCGGGTGGAAACGATGTGGGCAGGAGCGGTGATGCGGTTCACGGAGGCAATGCGGGGCCGGTACGCGCGGAGCGGATGCGACGCATGCCGATCCGCACGAGCCCGATCGCCACGTAGACCCACGTGGAGACGATGATGCCTCCGAGCAGCACCGCGGAGATCACCCGCGTCGAGGACTCGACATGGAGCTGGCTGCCGATGACGCACAGGATCGCGATCAGCCCCACCGTGCCGCCGATCACCCACGCGGTGACGCGTCCGGCCGCGCGGGGGTGCAGCCGCTCCTGGACGAACACGAGCGCCGTGGTGATCAGCGGCAGCCAGGCGAGGTGGACGGCCAGGAACACCGGCGGCGGAGCGGCCATGAGCCAGGCGAAGGGAAGGAGGAACAGCATGCTGGGCACCCAGAAGTCGATGGACGTGACCAGATCGAACAGGGCCGGTCGGGGCCCGAAATGGCTCAACACCGATGCCTGGACGCTGCCCATGTACTGGAGGCCGAACCAGAAGAGGAGCCAGGCGACCCAGCGGATGCGAGCGCTCACTTGAGCCTCCGCACCCCCAGCTTCTGCATCCGCGAGGCGAGCGTCGAGGGCTTGAGACCCAGGACGGTGGCGGCGCCCCGTGGCCCGCTGATCCGGCCGCCGGTCTGAACCAGCACCCGCTCGATCGCCTCGCGCTCGATCTCGGCGAGGGTGCGGCGCTCGCCGGCCGGGGCGGTTGCGAACGCCGGGGCGGGAGGGGTGGCGCTTGCCGCCACCG
>DATEMP010000141.1:0-9316 GCA_035275545.1 Candidatus Eiseniibacteriota bacterium
CGAGGGCCGGCCGCCCGCGAGTCGCGCCGAGAGGGCGAGCTGGAAGAGCAGGGTGGCGAGCGCCGCGAGCGTGCCGAGCACCTGGCTCACCGGCAGCGCGTGCAGGCCCAGGGCGTGGAAGCCGGCGAGCACCAGGACCCAGAGGAGGTTCGACGCCCCTTCCACCGGCTCGCCGGGATTGAAGACATAGCCCAGCCCCGAGGCGACGTGCTCCGCGTAGCGGTACGAGATGTAGGCGTCGTCGACCACGTGCCCGCGGAACACCCACGCCCCGGCGAGCAGCGCGAGGCACGCGACCGCGAACGCCACGCGACCCGGAGTCGGGAGCGCGCGCAGGGCGCCCCACGGCGTCCCGTTCATGGCGCCACCGTGAAGCGCGAGCCGCGCCGCACGCCCAGATCGAGCGAGCGCCCGTCCACCACCGCGCGCACCACGTCGTAGTCGCGCTCGAAGAAGGGCTGCGCCTCGCGCGGGTTCCACCAGAGCTGGGCCACCACGTCGGGCTTCAGCTCGCCGATCGACCAGGCGTAGTCCCACTTGAGGTGGCCCGGCACGAAGTGGAGCCCCGACTTCGACGCGCGGTGCATCGGCAGCCGCGCGACGTGCCGGTCGCTCTTGCCGAGCAGGTCCACGATTCTGCGATCGGTGTAGTAGCCGATCGCTCCCACCGCCGCGGCGGCGACGCTCCCGCCCTCCCGCACCAGCCCCACGGCCGCCACTGCGCGCGCAGTGTTCTCGGCGTTCACCTCGCGGTAGGCGGGCGGCTCGATGAGCGTGGTCGCGCGCCAGGGCGCGATCACCAGCGCGCACGCGACCGCCGCGAACGCCGCGAGCGCGGGCTCGCCGCGACGTCCGCGTGCCACGCGCTGCGCAAGCCACGCCAGCGGCCACGCCGCCGCGATCAGCAGGAGCGGCACCGTGACGCACAGATAGCGGTTGGTGGCGATCGCCCCCTCCCACGCGTCGCCGCCCACCCACACCGAGTAGCCGCAGGTGGCGACGAACGGGATCGTGAGGACGAGCACGCGGGCGCGCGCCCCGGGAGGCGCCAGCGCCAGCCCCAGGGCCGGCAGCAGCACCAGCAGTCCCCTGGACAGCACGATCGTGTCCCAGAGAACGGCAAGCCCCTGAAGCACCCGTGCGCCAATCGGATAGCCGGTGAGCTTCAAGTAGTAGGTGTTGGGCAGCGGATCGTGAAAGTAGAGCCAGCGCGCCGCGGTCTGGAGCGCCAGCGCGGCCAGCAGCGTCATGGCGGCGGTCGCGGCATGCGTCGCGGCCCGGCCCCGATCCAGCACCGCGACCCCGGCGGCGAGCGCCAGCGCGATGACCGCGAAGTCCATGCGCACCAGCGTGCCGGCCGCGAGCAGGGCGTACGTGGCTCCGAGCCGGCAGCCGTCGAGCAGCAGGATCGCGGCCACCGTCGCCCAGAGCGCGAGCAGTCCCACCTCGGTGCCTTCCAGCGTCCAGAAGACCAGCGGCTGGTAAGAGCCGACCAGCACCATCGCGACCCATGGCAGCGCGCGCGGCGCGCCGCGCTCGACCAGCCGCACGCACAGGCCGCGCACCGCGAACAGGAGTGCGACCAGCAGCAGCGAGCCCAGCGCCTCGACCAGGATCCCGAGCAGGCGTGGCGGAAGCGGCACGAAGTGGACCGCGCTCATCACCAGTGTCCAGAGCGGATTGCTGAACCCTTCGACCGGCGGCTCGCCCGGATTCCAGACCAGCCCCTGCCCGCCGGCCAGGTGACGTGCATAGCGCATCGAGATCATCGCGTCGTCGAACAGGCAGAAGTAGCGGGCTCCGTCGACCACGAAGCTGGCGCGCCAGACGAACGCGGCGTGGTAGGCGATCGCCACCAGCGCGAGCGGCCAGAGCGCGGGCCTGAGGACGACCGGGTGCTTCACGCGCGGCGCGCGGCGCGTGCGCCGCTCACGAGCGCCACCATTCCCGCAGCGGCCAGGACCACCAGCAGCGGCATCACCGGATAGAGGTAGCGGGACCAGAGGTTCCAGACCGCCCAATGGACCGCCACGAAGTAGAGCGGAATCCCTCCCAGCAGGATGACGACGCGCGCGTCGCGCCGATGCCGCCACAGTCCCACGAGCGCGAGGGTGAGGATCGCGGCCTGCATCGCGAACCCCGGGCTGGTGACCGGCACCGGGGGCCCCGCGAACGAGAACGGCGTGGTGAGCGCCTGCCCGAGCATCACCAGGCGGGTCCACTCCATGCGGCGCCGCGCCTGGGCGGTGAGCGGCGGCGCCAGCGCTCGGGCCCGCGCCGCGACCTCCTCGGCGTAGCGGTGGTCGTTCCAGCCGGTGCGCGCGGGATCGGCCAGCTGCGCCGAGACCTCGGGAACGAACATCCCGCGCGCCTTGAGCTCGCCCTGAACGATCGCGAGCGCGGTGGCCGACGTGGTGGGGACGAACGCGGCGTAGCGCTGCTGGTTCCGTACCACCCAGGGCGCGATCAGCGCGGCGACCACCAGCACGAGCACCGCGAACGCCACCGCCCGCGAGCCACGCGAGGCCCTGGTCCCGCGCGGTGCGGGTGGCGAGACCCACGCGAGCAACGGCAGCGCGGCGGGGACCAGCAGCCCCACCGGCCGCACGTAGGCGGCGGCCGCGGTGACCACGCCGAGCAGCGCATGATCGAGCGTCCGACCGGTCGCGTGCGCACGGAGCACCAGGGCCACCTGTGCCGTGAGCAGCGCTCCGAACAGCGCCTCGGTGAGCAGGTAGCCGGTCGCGAGCACGTTGGCCGGATAGCACGCGTTGAGGGCCAGCGCCACCCACGCCACCGGCGCGCCGAACAGCGTGCGGGCGATCCACCAGCAGCCGGCAACCGCGGCGGTCGAGAGCACCGCCTGCGCCAGGCGCACCGCCTCGAACCGCGACGGACCCTCGCCTGCGATCCGGTAGATCGCGGCCACGAAGCACGGGTAGCCCGGCATGGCCCACGCGTTGGCGGGCAGGCGATGGAACCGCTCACGGGCATCGTCACGCACCACGTCGTTCTCCCACAGGGCGCGACCGATGGGGTACGCGTAGCTGCCGGTGGCGATCAGGCGTCGCGCCGCGACGTCGTAGCCCGACGCGTCGGAGCGGATCGGCTCCTGCGCTCCCCAGGTGACGTGGGCGATCCGGATCGCGAGCGTCGCGATCAGCGCGAGCGTGAGGGCGAGCACCGCACGCTTCCGCTTCGGAGCGGCGGCCTCCACCGTCGCGGCCTGCGCCGGGCGTCGCGCCGTGGTGGCTCTCATGGCGCGAGGATACGGATGGGCACCAGATCCGTCGAACCCGTTGAGTGAAGCCAAACGTCGGCGCCCGGCACGCGCCCCGACGGCGTCAGGGGGGTGCCAATTCTCCGACGTCGTGCTGGCGCGGCCGGCTGACGGGTGTATCGTCGAATGTGTTGCGGGCTTCGACGCGCTCTCCCCTTCCCCGGCGCTTCGTGATCCCGCAGGCGACCGCACGCTCTCCCCACAAGCGGTCGACAACGTCCATCGTGAGACGCTTGCCGTCCCGCACACCTCAGGGGGTACACCTCATGCGTCGACCCATCCAGATCGTCATGGCGCTCGTCATCCTTGTCCTGGCTGGCGTCAGCATCGCGCTGTTCCAGAAGAACACCACCGCGACGCGCCAGCTCGCGGACTCCCGTGCGGCCGAGGACACGGCGCGCACCCACTACGCCCAGGCGTTCAACGCGATCGCGGAGATCCAGGACAGCCTGAGCTCGATCTCGATCCGCGACGGCAACGTGCGCCTCCAGGCGGACGGCCTGAGGTCCGAGCAGGGCCTCAACGCCCCCAGCCGCACCCAGGCGCTGGAGAGCATCTCCCAGCTGAGCGCGAGCATCGAGCGGACCAAGTCGCGCATCAACGATCTCGAGACCAGCCTCAAGAAGAGCGGCGTCAAGATCGCCAGCCTCCAGCGCGTCGTCTCCGGGATGAAGAAGACGCTGGTCGAGAGGGAGGAGCAGGTCGCGGCGCTCCAGGGTCAGGTCTCCTCGCTCCAGACCCAGGTCACCGGCCTCGAGACCACGGTCCAGGAGGACCAGGCCACCATCGAGGCGAAGCGCAAGGAGCTGGCGACCGTGTTCGTCGCGATCGGCACCAAGAAGGAGCTCAAGGACAAGGGCGTCATCATCCAGAAGGGCGGCGCGCTCGGCCTGGGCAAGACCGTGGTGCCCACCGGGAATCCGGACGTGGCGGCCTACACGGCGATCGACACCGACCACGAGACCGTGGTGAGCGTGCCCTCGGAGAAGGCGAAGGTGGTGAGCGCCCAGCCGCCCTCGAGCTACCAGCTCACGACCCTCGAGGGGCGCACCGAGCTGCGCATCCTCGATCCGGTGGAGTTCCGCAAGGTCCGCCACCTGGTGATCGTCACCGCGTAGCGGCACGCGCGCGCCCGCGGGCGGGTGGACGGACGGCAGGTCACCAGCGCCGGCCGACACTCGCCCGCACGGTGCGCGGCGGCTCGAACAGCCGCGCGTCGTGCACCGGGACCCATCCCGCGGGCGTCCAGTACGCGCCGCCCGAGAGCCCGGTCTCGGTCCGGTACGCGCCGTAGTCGTCGTAGACGGTGTTGACCACCGGGTTGGGATAGCCGTCCGTGGTGGTCGACCGCTCCGCGCGGTCGTTGAACAGATTGCGCACGTCGAGCCCGAAGGTGAGCCCGAGCGCGTAGGGCGGCGACCAGGTCACCGCGAGATCCGCGATCGCGCTCCACCCGAACCGCCGGCTGTTGACCAGCGTGAGGTCGGCGAGCTGCTGGCGCCGCGGCTTGGGCGTCCAGGGGAACGGCGAGGCGACCTCGCTCGATCCCGCCACCGTCCACCGTTTCCACGACCAGAGCCCGGCGAGCACCAGCGCATGTCGCCGGTCCCACGACACCGGAAGCTCGGTGAAGGGCGCGATCCCCGCCTCGAGCACCGGCCCGTACGGGTCGCCCTCCGGCCGCGACTCGTAGCCCCAAGCGTGCATGAACGTGTAGTGCGCCTCGAGCCGCCGCGTGTCGCCGGGCGCGTGGACCAGGCTCATCTCGAACCCGGCGGCCGACGCCTGGTCCTCGTCGGTGTAGCGCAGGTCCAGGTTGCCGCCCGGGGTCTGGTAGTCGCGCGCCCCCGCGAGGCGCGCGACGTCGCGGTAGAAGAACGAGGTCTGGAGCGCCCAGGTGGCGTTGATCAGGTGCTTCACCGCCGCCTCGTACGAAATCATGGTCGCCGGCTGAATCGCCGGGTTGCCGAGCGGCTGGCGATTCGTGATGCGGGTGCGCCGGTCGTAGAGCAGATCGCGCTCCGGAGTCTGGTCCACGCGCGTGTAGGCCATCGAGAGCACGTCCCGGGTCGAGATCGGGTAGGCGATCCCGACCCGCGGCAGGAACGCGATCCGCCCCCGGGCGCTCCCGGGCAGCGTCTGGCGCTCGGCCGCGCGGCCGGCGCTCCAGTACTCCACCCGCAGCCCGCCGTTCATCACCAGCCCGCCCGACTGCCATCGCCCCTGCGCGTAGACGTGCCCGCCGGGCGCGTAGGCGTGGTAGGTGCGCACCGAGTCGATCGGGTTGCCGGACTGGCCGAGCAGCGTGGCGTCCAGCTCGTCGAGCCAGACGTCCTCGTAGCTCACGCCCGCGCCGAAGCCGACCCCCACGCCCCCGCGGGTGACCGTCTCGGCGTCGCCGCGCAGGGAGAGCACGTCGCTGCCGCTCACCTGGTAGAGCGGGTAGTCGCCGAAGATGACGTGAAACGGGTCGGGCGAGCTGCCCACCTCCCACTGCGCGGAGATCGGATCCGACGGGATCGCGTGCGCGCCCCCCACGGTGCTCGCGGAGCGGGTGCGCAGCCAGCCGAGCCCGAGCGTGCCGCGGGAGACGCCCCGCACCGCCGAAGCGGTGAGCACGGTCGCGAGGCGGCGCTCGTCGATGGTCGGGAGGTGGTCGGCGGCGCGGTAGCGGTCGAGCCCGGGCTGCGCGGTGTCGCTGTAGACCGGGAACCCCAGCCCGTCGAGGGCGCTCCATCCGTCGCGGGTCCACGCGGCGTCGTAGGGCTTGCGCACCGTGCGACTCGCGGCGACCTGCGCGGCGAAGCGCGGCGCGTGCCCCACCGGCGCGAGCTTGAGCCAGCCCAGCAGCCGGTTGTCCGCCCGCCAGCCCACCGGCACGCCGAGGATGCTGCGCCGGCCGTTGGAGCGCAGCGCCGGGAGCCACGTGTCGTCGAGGGTCACGTCCGCGGCCGCGACCACGCCCAGCCGGCGCCCGGGGAGCGGAGCGCTGACGCGACCGCTCAGGCGGTCGAAGCGCGTGTCGAGCCCCGCGTCGGTCTGCCACCGCGCCTCTCCCTCGGTGCGCGCGCCGGGCTCGACGGAGGCGAGATCCAGCACGCCCGCCAGTGCCCCGGGGTAGCGCGACTCGGGAGCGCCGCTCACCAGCTCGGCGCCGCTCAGCGCGAGCATGGGCAGCTCCATCGGGCGATGGCGGAGCGGCTCGTTGAGGAGCAGCCCCTCGAGCATCACCCGCGTCTCCCCCGCGCGCCCGCCACGCACGTGGAGCTCCCCCGCCTGCGCGACCACGCCGGGCTGCAGCGCCACCAGCTCCGCGAGGCGATCGACCGGATAGGCGCGCAGCGGCGCGGTCGGGATCTCGTGCACGGTCTCGCTCGAGCGCAGGTCGTGGAGGAGCGCGCGCACCTCGATGGCGGGGAACTCGCGCACCACGCGCCGCCGGGTGGCGGCCGTGTCGGCCGCGGCCGCGGTATCGGCGACGGCGGCGACCGTGTCCACCGGGACCGGACCCGGCGCCGCGAGCGAATCGGCGGGCAGGGCGAGACCGAGCACCAGCAGGTGAACCGGGACGGCCACGATCGCCTCCCCCGCAGCTGAAAACAAAACGTCGGGCGAGCTCCGAACGCCCGACCCGACGGCCGACAGGATCGGCGACCGGGCGGCCCGGTTTCAACAGGATTCGGGCGTCCCCGGCGCGGCGGCTCCAGAGGCGGGGCTTCTGGCCGATACACCCCGGGACGCGCTATGTTCCGGAGCGCCTGCCCGCGGTGCGGCGCACGCCCGCCATCCACCTCCACCCACACGCGAGGATCCCGTGGACGTCGTCACGCGCCTGGTCGATTTCATCCTGCACATCGACCACCACCTGGACCAGATCATCCAGACCTACGGCACCGGCACGTATTTCCTGCTGTTCGCGATCGTGTTCTGCGAGACCGGGCTGGTGGTCACCCCGTTCCTGCCCGGCGACTCGCTGCTGTTCGCGGTGGGCGCGTTCGCGGCGCGCGGCTCGCTCGAGCTGATCCAGGCGCTGCTCGTGCTCATGTCGGCGAGCATCCTCGGGGATTCGACCAACTACCTGATCGGCTCACGGGTGGGCCCCGCGGTGTTCCACAAACGGGGGAGCCGCTGGCTCAACCCCGCGCACCTGGAGCGCACCCATCGCTTCTACGAGAAGCATGGGGCGAAGACGGTGATCCTCGCCCGCTTCCTGCCGATCGTGCGGACCTTCGCGCCGTTCGTGGCGGGGATCGGCCGGATGAGCTACCCGCGCTTCCTCGCCTACAGCGTGGCGGGATCGGTGCTGTGGGTGGGCTTGTTCGTGCTGGCGGGCTACTTCTTCGGCAACATCCCGGTGGTGCGCGACAACTTCTCGCTCGTGGTCATGGCGATCATCGCGCTGTCGGTGATGCCGGTGGTGGTGGAGCTGATTCGGCACCGCATGCGGCCCGCCGAGCCCGGCCCCCGGCGCGGGACCGACCCCGCGCCCTGAAACCCCGCGAGGGCGGAGGTGGCAGCCCTCCGCCCTCGCCCCTCCACAGGTTCGGGGTACTTCTTACTGGCCGCTCGAGAGCACCAGCGTGAGGTCGCCCGCCTTGCCACGACCCGCCACCTGGTACTTGAGGTTGGCCGAGTCGCCGTACGCGGTGATGCCGCGGGTCGTCGAGCCGGTCGCCAGCGTGGCGGTCCAGGTCGCCTGATCCACCCACGCGTTGCCGGTGCCCACGCTCTTGTCGAACGGATTCTTGAACGCCGAGCCGGCCGGAGCGCCAGGCAGCAGGCCCGCCACTTCCGCCGCAGTGCCCGCGTACGCGCCGTCGTTCTGGACGCCGTAGTCCTCGGCCGAGAGCTGGAACGTGTGCATGTTGGCCTTGGTGCTGCCTTCCTTCGCGCGGTCCTGCATCGCGATGAAGTTCGGGATCGCAATGGCCGCCAGGATGCCGATGATCACGACCACGATCATCAGCTCGATCAGGGTGAAGCCCTTCTCATTGCGCGTCATCCGTATTCTCCTTGGCTGAGATCGTGTGAACGAAACCCAGGTGAGAGGAAGGCAATCGCCATGCCCGTGCGGATCGGCGGCCGGCACGGGCACGGGATGCTGTGCTCCGGCCACGGGTTCGCACGCACCGGCGGCCATCGAGCCCCGCCCCGGTCATCCGCGCGCGTCGGCGTTTCGCTCGACCGCCGGACGAAGATCGGGCATCACGCACGACCCTGGGTGGGATTTCGCCGCTTTGCACGTTGCCCGGAGGGCCCGCGCGTCGCAGGGGGTTGCCAGGAACGACGCCCGAGACTAGGCTTCGATTCACTCCCCCAGTGTGATCGTCCGTGGGTCATATGCGCCCTCCGGGACGACGCCGGACCGCAACGCTTCCAGGAGACTGACTCATGCGTGGATTTGCCCTCTTCCTCCTCACCGCGGTGGTCGTGCTGCTGATCGGCGCCACGGTGCTGATCTACCGCAAGTACGAAAAGGCCTCGGCCGAGTACACGGACTCGCAGAACCGCTATACCGAGGCCATCAATGCCATCGCGGAGATCCAGGACAGCCTGTACGCGATCACGCCGGGCGAGTCGACCGTGGCGCAGGGCCTGCGCACCGAGCAGTCGCTGACCGAGCCGCAGACCAAGCAGGCGCTCGAGCAGATCTCGGCGATCCGGACCAGCATCGTGAACACCAAGGACAGGATCCGCGAGCTCGAGGGCAAGCTGCAGAAGAACGGCACCAAGGTCGCGGGCCTCGAGAAGCTCATCCGCTCGCTCAAGCAGTCGGTGGTGGAGAAGGAGGAGATGGTCAGCCAGCTCTCCGTCCGCGTCGATTCGCTCCAGACCCAGGTGGTCGGGCTCGAGACCGAGGTCCAGCACGGGCAGGAGACGATCCGGCAGCGTGACGAGACCCTCGAGGCGCGCCGCAGCGAGCTGGCCACCATCTATTACGTGGTCGCCACCAAGAAGGACCTCAAGACCTCGGGCGTCATCCAGGCCAAGGGCGGCCTCCTGGGGATGGGCAAGACGGTGCTGCTCACCGGCCAC
>DATEMP010000142.1:0-29554 GCA_035275545.1 Candidatus Eiseniibacteriota bacterium
CCAGCCGGCCGTTGCGGATCGCAAAGCGGTCGCGCCACGACTCCTCGAAGGTCTCGGTGTCCTCGGCGTCCCAAGGGACGACCACGGGCGGATCGGCCCGCGTGCGGATCCGCATCTCGAGATCCAGCTCGCCCGGCGTCGCCGCCAGCCAGGTGGCGGTGGCGAGCACCGAGAGCATGAGGCTGGTATCGCCCAGCGCCTCGCGCGGCACCGCCGCCGCTTCGAAGTGGACCGACTCGCGATCGGACACCATCCACCAGTGGGCGACCGGCACGCCGTCGCGCTCGAAGTAGACCGGTGAGGTGCGGACCGGCCCTTCCGCCGAGGCGATGCGCCACGCGAACGCCGCGTCGCCGCTCCCGACCACGCTGCCATCGCCCACCTGGAACGCGCGCTTCGCACCCGGCATGCCGAGTGCGGCGATCGAGTGCGCGTAGTGCTCGGGGAGGACGTGCGGCGTGCCCGGCGCGCCGTCGGATGCCTGGTGCGCGACGCCGCCCGGGCGAGCGCAGCCCGCAAGGAGCGCCACGGTCAGCGTTGCGGCGACGATGCGGAGCAGGAGGGCCTCCGGGGACGGGCGGTGGACGCGCGGGGAAACGCGGCGCCCAACTTAACACGGTCGCTCGACCATAGTATCTTCGCGCCCCCATGAACCCCGCGTCCCGCCTGACCACCGCCACGGTTGCCGCGCGCATCCCGTATGCCAACGCCGCGCCGTTCTATGCGCTGTGGGGCGACGCTCCGTTCGCGGTGCGCAACCTGGTGCCGCGCGAGCTGGGCCGCGAAGCCGAAGCCGGGGGCGTCGATCTCGGGCTGATGGCGACCGGCGACTACCTGAGGTTGCGCGATCGCTTCGAGATGGCGACGCCAGCGATGGGGGTCGCGACGCGCGGCCCCGTGCAGTCGGTGCTCCTGTTCTCGCGGCGCCCGGCGAACGCGCTGGCGGGAGCGCTGGTGTCGGTGACCCCCGAGACCTCGACCTCGATACGCCTGCTGCGATTGCTGCTCGACGTGCGGCGCGGGTTGTCGGGCGTGCGCTACGTGCGCGGGCTGGAGCCCGCGCAGGCCGATGCGCTGCTGATGATCGGCGACCAGGCGATGCGCATGCGCGCGAAGCGGCCGGAGGGATTCACGCACACGCTCGATCTCGGCGCCGACTGGCTCGAGTGGACCGGGCTCTCGTTCGTCTACGCGGTGTGGGCGGTGCGCGCGGCGCTGGAGGACGGCATCAAGTCGGAGTTGGGCGCGTTCCTCGAGTCATCGCTGGCCGCCGGCCTCGCCGATCTCCCCGCGGTCGCGCGTCAGCAGACCGGTCCCGGCTGGACCGCCGAGGAGACCGAAGCGTATCTCCGACGCTTCCACTACCGCCTCGGCCCCGAAGACCTGCGTGGCATGGAGCGCTTCGAAGCGCTGCTCAAGGAGCACAGGTTGGTGGAGCGGGAGTAGGGCGGTGCTGATGGCGCGCAACCGAACACACTATTCTCAGATTCTCGGGCGATGCCCCCGCTAGTCGCGATTTGACCCATGGGGGCACTGACGACTGATTGGCTCCCGCCCTTCCTTCCGCTAGACGCGAATACCCCAAAGATCTTTGGTTTCTCCGAGTTCCTTGCCGCACTCGCTCTGATGGTGTTGGCCTGGACGATCGCGGACGTGCGATACCGATTTCGGGTGAGATGTGCCCCGATACCGCTGCAAGAACTCACATTCGCTGTTGTGGGAGTGGTCGGCGTCCTGAGTCTCCTGACCGATGTGTGGCGAGCCGAGCAACGACTAGTGCCTCAGGGCAGCCTAATAACGCCCTCCGAGTGGCAAGCCCTACTTGGGGCGCTCTTCTTTCTTACATTCATGGCGTGGGCATGGTTTGCGTTCATTCGCCCTCCGGTGTTCTCGCCAGGAGGAGCCAAACGCTACGCAAGAACCCTGTACGCGGTCATACTCAAGGGCTCTCCCGCCGAGCTTTCTGTTGTCGCTGACGAATTCAAACGCTCGGTGCGGCCCCTCATTCGGTGGGCGCCTGATAGAAGCAGACGGACGAACAGCCAGCTGGGCGACGGCCATAGGAACACGAGGCGGCTTTCGAAGCGACAGTCCGAAGTCGCCGCCTTCGCGAATGACCTGCTACTTCTCATCGCTGACAGGCGTTTCTGTCGGGCAATTGTTGAGTCGTCACCCGGTACTGCGCTAGCCGTCTTCTCTGAAGTTGGAGAGACAAGGAAATACGGTGTAGATGTTGCGACGTTTGCCCGCAACATCGTGGCCGAAGCCCTCGCAAACAAGAACTCATTCCTCTTTCACGAAGCAGAAGGGTATGAATCCGGCCTGATCGGCTACCACAAGCCTCTCAGCCAAGCCATGTTCTCAAATCACGCGATGGTTGAGACCATTGGTACGCTCTTGGATCCGCCTGTCCGAAGCATGTGGTCGTTTGATGCAGACCAGTGGGAAGCCTACTGCCGTGTCGTTCTGATAACGCTGAAAGACTACGTCGAGGAAGGGTTCTGGACTCATTCGACCGCGCTCTATCGAGCGAAGGGGTATATAGAACGAGCCGCGGCGGATCTTTACAAGCTTGACGGGTTGGGCTTCAGCAGCTGGGATGATGATGTCCGCGGAAGATTGCGTGTAGTCGTGGGTTTCATCAAGGCCGCAGTGGACATTCTAGAGAAGGGCGGTGTTCCTGGGCATGTTCGGCGGCGCGTCCCGGAACAGCATCATGTCGGAACCTTTTATGATCACTTATCTGACTTGATCTTCGAGGTCATATCATCCGCTTCGACAGTAACCAGACCAGGCAGTCTCTGTTGGGGGATTCAACACAACGCTGTCTGGAGTGAACTATTCAACTTCAAGCACCTGGATGGGCCAGCCGGAAGGATAGTAAAGTTCAAGGTCCGGCGCCTCATTTACGACGAGGTCGTCGACATGGGGCGGTTCCCGAACTTTCTAGGCGCAAGGATCTTGGGCTTCTGCCTAAACGTGATGGGGCTCTCTCTAAGCGGCAAGGACTACGATCGCGACAGCGTCGCCCTCCAGAAGGCCATCCTGTCGTGGACAAGGAAGAACTATGCATGGCTACACTCCTACAATCCGCGGGTGGCCGAGGCCTGTTTGGTGGACAGCATGACGTACGACCCCGAACGCCATAGAATAACCAAGACGTATCCTGCAGATGTGTTCACGCGTGAGGCACAGTACGTCCACTTCGAGGTGGACCCGCCCCGCACCTAGGATCGGACAGCTTCCAACCTCCTACTTCACAGCGCTGAGGTCCTTCGTCAGGAGAAATGCTCCGCCAACAACCCCTGAACGAAGCCAAGGCAGCTCTCGATTGCAGCCGGCGTAATCCCAGCCCAGTCCGCATGAAGCGCATCATTGCGGAATCTCAGATAGCCCAGTGCGATGGTGGTAGATGCGCCCTGGAAGACACCTGCCGTCTTGAGTGCGCCCACGACTTCCTGCAGGTCAGGGCGCCCTGTCAACCCTGCCTTCGAGGCGGCTAGTCGTCGAATCGTGTCCTCGTAAAGGGCCGCAGTCAGAACCGCCGCGATGTTCTTGCTCGCTTCCTTGCCAGTAGCAAGGGCGTCTTTGGCAAGGATTACGAAGTCCGCTAGCGCCTCGCCAGCCCCTCGTTGGGCGATTGAACCCATTAGATCGCCTTGAATCTCGCCTCTTATCGCCTTCAGGGTCCCGACGGCAGCGGGCTGCAGTGTGATCTGAAGAGCTGCTCCGTGTCGCACGTCCCTAAGAGAGTTGAACGCCTCTACGAGTGATGCTTCTTGCGGACTCTTGAGGCCATAGATCATGCGAAGCAGGTGCAGGGCGCCCTGATACATTTCCATGACCCTATTGCCTGCGTCGTCGGCGTTCATTCCACGTTCGGGGACCACCAGCGCGAGCAGCTCGTCAATGCGAGCAACGAGCTTGGTCTTCGGTGTCACGGTAGCACCTCCCTGAGATCTGGTTTGTGTACTCCTTGGCGATGGCACCGCATGGCAATGCGTGTCGTGCTAGAACGGCGGCCGCCTAGGGACGCATCTTCTTCAAGGCGGCGAGGCAGTGGCCCCCAAGAAGTACTCTCGAACCGTGCCTTGGCCACCCTGTATCTGTTAGCGCCCGACAAGTTGCGATCCCCCCGGAGTGGTCACGACGCGTCGCAGTGCAGCCCTCCCCGACTCCTCGTTCCTGCATGCGCTTCCGAAAACGTTACGCGAGATCTTCTTCAGCAATCCGTTTTGTGGAGCCTCGCTGAACCCCTCGCGAGTCCGAATCTTCTCGGCGCCATCTTCGCATCGCGCTAGTCTCCAATTGACGCAGTAGCCGGTTGCAGGCCGCGCGCCAGCGACTGCTCGGGAATCGGCAAGCTCACCCCCCTGAGCGCCACGCCATTCTCTTTCGCGTCACAAGCTCCAAGGAGACTCGCCATGAAGTGGAGAGCTGGTTTCATTGCCAGTGCCCTCGCGCTGGCGCTCGGTTCGCACGCGTTCGCGGGGCAGGTCGGTCCGCTCCCGGACATCGAAAGAGGCGACATTGCCGTGCAACTCATCCCGGTCGCGACCGGGATGGCCGCGCCGGACTATGCGATCAGTCCTCCCGGCGATGTGAACCGTCTGTTCGTTCTGGAGCAGAACGGACTGATCCGGATCATCCAGAACGGAGTCCTGCTGCCCGGCTCGGCGCTCGACATCCAGAGCCGCGTGGCGCCACCTTTGAATCCGGCGAACGCGAACGACGAACGCGGCCTGCTCGGGCTCGCGTTCCATCCCAACTACTTCATTCCCGGCAGCATCGGATTCCGCACGCTCTACACCTACCACAGCGAGTTGATCCCGGTCGGGACCACGGTGACCTATCCGGCACCGAACAACGCCGTGCAGAACTACAAGAACGTGGTCGCCGAGTGGAAGGTGAGCGCCGGAGACCCGAACGTGATCGACCCCCTTTCGCGGCGCGAGATCATCTCGTTCGGCAAGAACGCGGGGAATCACAACGGCGGAACGGTCGCGTTCGGACCGGACGGCTACCTCTATCTGGCGATCGGAGACGGCGGCAACGCGAACGACGTGGGCCCGAGTCACATCGAGCCGGGAGGCAATGCTCAGAATCTGACGACCCCTTTGGGCAAGATGCTGCGATTCGACCCGATCGACCCGGCGCTGAACCCGGGGAGCCCCGATCCGGTGAGCGCCAACGGCCAGTACCGGATCCCGCTGTCGAACCCCTACGACAGCCTGGGCCAGGTGCCTGAGGCATTCGCCATCGGCCTGCGCAATCCCTATCGGTTCGCCTTCGACACCGCCAACGGCCAGCTGATCCTGGCGGACGTCGGGCAGAACAACATCGAGGAGATCGATCTCATCGAGATCGGAAAGAACTACGGATGGGCGGTCAAGGAGGGCGACTTCCTGTTCGATCGCGCCACCGGAGCCATCGGGGTGCGGAGCCCGGGCGTCCCCGCGGGGTTGACCGATCCGATCGCCGGCCCCCTGGACACCCTCGAGTACGACCACAGCGACGGCATCTCGATCACCGGCGGGTTCGTCTACCGCGGCAGCGCGATCCCCGAGCTGTTCGGCAAGTACGTCTGCGGGGACCTGGCGATTCGAAACGCTCCGCCGCGGGTGGACGGTCGACTCTTCTATGCCGATCTGACGACTGGGAAGATCCTCGAGTTCATGATTCCGCAGTTTCCCAATCACCAGCTGCCCAACCAGGTGACCGTGCACGGCTTCGGTCAGGACGGCTCCGGAGAGCTGTACGCGCTGGTCACGAACACGCCGGCGAATGGAACTGGCGGCATCGTCTACAAGTTCGACCGGGTGCCGCCGACCGCCACGACGCTGGCGATGTTCGAGAGCAGCGTCGAGGTGGAAGGCATCCGCTTGCGCTGGGCCTTCCAGGATCCGTCCGAGATCACGTCGGTGAGCGTCGAGCGGGCCGGCAACGTGAGCGGGCCGTGGGCCACGATCGACACCGAGCGGCGCTCGGTCGCGGGCGTCGAGGAAGCCCTCGATCGCGGCGTCGCGCCGGGGACCACCTATTACTACCGTCTGTCCGCGACCGACCGCTCCGGTGCCGTGACCTCGTTCGCGACCCTCTCCGCCACCACGAACCGCGCGTTCGAGTCGCTCTCCCTCGCGCACATCTCGCCCAATCCGAGCGCAGGCCCGATCGAGGTCGAGTTCGGCATGCCGCGCGCGGACATCGCGAGCCTGCGGGTGCTGGATCTCCAGGGCCGGGTGGTTGCGACGCTCACGTCCGGGCAGCGCGAGGCGGGCCTGCACCGGCTGTCGTGGAATCCGGTCACCGAGCGCGGGCCGATCGCCGCCGGTCTCTATTTCCTCGAGCTGCGCTCGGGCGGGGTGGTCCGGACCCAGCGGATGGTGATCGCGCGCTAAGAAAAGACGTCTTCGCGCGCTTGGAGTCCCCTGCGGGGTTCACCCCCCGCGGGGGACTCACATTCTCCGCACCACCACGATCGAGATGTCGTCCGCCTGCTCGGCGCCGCCGGTGAACTCCTCGACCGCACGCAGCAGCGCGGCCATCGCCTCAGGCGCCGATGCGCCGCGCGCGCCCTTCATCGCCGCCAGCAGCCGCTCCTCTCCGAACATCTCGCCGCCCGGGCGCTCGGCCTCGGTCACGCCGTCGCTGTAGATCATGAGCAGGTCGCCGGGCTCGAGCCTCGACTCGCCGGGTACGTAGCGCGCCTTGGGGAGAACGCCCACCAGCGGGCCGCCGTCGTTCAGCCACCTGGCACCGCCCGTCGTCATCACCAACGGCGGCGGGTGCCCGCCGTTGACGTAAACCAGGCGGCCGTCCGCAGGCGAGATCCGCGCCACCACCACGGTCGCGAACATGTCGTCCGCGCTGCTCTCGAGCAGGTGCGCGTTCAAGTCCTGGAGCAACACGCCGAGATCGCACGCGCGCGCGGGGAGCCGGCTGCGCACCATCGCGTGCACCCCGGCCGAGAGCAATGACGCGCCCACACCCTTGCCGGAGACGTCGCCGAGCGCCACGCCCAGCTCGTCGCCGGCGGTGGTGACCACATCGTAGTAGTCGCCGGCCACCGAGCGGGCGGGGAGGCACACGGCGGCCACCTCCCAGCCCGGGATCTGCGGCAGCTCGCGGGGGAACAGGTTCGACTGCACCTGGCGCGCGATCTCGACGTCGCGCGAGTACTGGGCCTCGCGCTTGGCGACAGCGAGCAGGTCCGCGTTCTCGAGTGCCAGCGCGGCCTGGTTTGCGACCGTCACCAGCAGCTCGCGGTCCTCGGCGGTGTAGGGCTCATCGGACTGCTTGGCGGCGAGCGCGATGCAGCCAGAGATGCGACGGGCCTGGCGCAGCGGAATGCACACCTCGTAGGGGGCCGCGGTCGGCGCGGGCGTATCGGGAATGCCGTAGGTCCCATCCGCGATCGGCCGATCGGCCGTCGCAGGTGGCTCGACCTTGAGCCACACGTCGCCCTCCGTCACCGAGAGCCGTTGGGCCAGTGCCGCGGTCTCATCTGCGACCCGTCCGAGCGTCTCGTCCGAGATCCACCCGTCGCTCAGCGTGCCGTCCTTGCCGCGCAGGAAGATCCCGACGCGCGCGGGGTGAATCGCCGCCAGGATGGTCTCACCGGTGCGCTTCAGGATCTCGTCGCGCTCGCGGAGCTGCCCGAGGTCCTGCCCGAGCCCGAGCATCACGCGGCGCGCGTCGTAGCGATCGCGGAAGAAGCGGCGATCGAGCGCCTGCATGAGCGGCCGGTTGATGAGCGCGATCCCCGAGACCGCGATCAGCGCGAGCACGCCGGCGAGCGCGGGGCCGCGTACGGCGCCCACCACCGTCGTGTGCCGGATCAAGGTCTCGAGCCCCAGGAACAGCAGCACGCCTTCCACCAGCAGCACGCCGCGCGAGAGCAGCAGGTGCTGGAGCCCGCGGCGGATCACGAAGCGAATGCCGAACAGCCGGCGCGCCAGGATCGTGTACGCGAACGAGAGCGGCAGCATGCACACGAGCAGCGCGGGCACGAGGTCCTCGAGCGTCTGCCCGATCCATATGCCGGCCGTGCCGAGCGGCCGCGTGATCCAGTACCAGAACTCGTCCGGAACCACCGTCGACCATAGCCCTCCGGCGACCGCGCACATGGCTCCGTTCCACAGCACCTTGAGCACCTTGAGCCGCTCGCCGCGCGTGCTGGGGGGTTCGAAGCGGTGCGCCACCAGCACGATTGCCATCGACGTGAACCCGAACGCGAGCGCGAAGTTGAGCGCGAAGTCGGCGATTCGGCCCGCGTTCACGAGGCTCGCGGGCGCGTGCCCCGAGTTGCGGATCAGGGCCAGTGCCATCTCGAGCGCCGCCGCACCCCCGATCACGACCCACGGCACCCACCGCCAGGGCCACAGCCGCCGGCTCAGGCCCGACCAGTCCGGGAACCGCATGAGGCCCTGGATCGAGAGCGGCATCGAGTAGCCGATGCCGAGGATCACGCACAGGCTCCAGAACACCACCAGCCACGGCGGCCACACGTGCAGCAGCGGCGTGTCGGCCGAGACCGAGGTCGCGAGGCTCACCCCGAGGAACACCAGAGCGAATGTCCACGCGGCGGCATCGTTGATCCGGAGCACTCCGATCGTGAGACCGACCACAAACAGCAGCGTCGCCAGGAGCAGGTTGGGACCCCACGCCCACCAGTGGTACGCGCGGTAGTCCATGCGCGGCGCGTCCGGGCCGCCGCCGCCGAGCTCCATGCGCAGCGGTGCGGCGAGGCGGGTGGTGTGGAGCACGGTCTCGAACGTTCGGCCGTCGCGGCGCACCGTGAGACGCAGGTCGGTGCCGGGCGGGGTGTTGAACCGGCCCGCGTACCAGACGCCCGGCCGCTCGGTCATCGGCACGCCGTCGATGCGCGTGATCACGTCGCCGCGCTCGAGCCCGGCGGCGAGCGCGGGGCCGTAGACCGAGTCGACCGGCAGGCCGCTGATGCGGCGGATGCGCGCGAGGTGTGAATAGCCGCCGAGGTTGGGGCCGACGATTCCGAAGTCGGTGACGCGCTCGCGGCTCGCGCTCACCAGCGCGGTGATCAGGCCGACGAGCTGGAACCCGGCCAGGCTCGCGAGCACGGCGAGCAGCACCGTGCGGGAGAGGAGGGTGCGGCGCATGGGGCGGCATTATCCGCCCCGGCGCGCCGCGGCGCTAACTCGACCGCGAGCGCCCCCGCACCACGCCGCGCTGGCTCCCGGACCAGCCGGTCACGCCGCCCGAAACGTTGGTGAAGCGCACCGCGCCGCCGCCGGTCGCGAGGCTCCCTTCCAGGTCCGAGTCGCGCACCATGATCGAGCCGCCGCCGGTGCGCAGCCGGATGCTGCCGCGCAGACCGCTCACCTCGATCGAGCCGCCGCCGGTGGTGCCGGTGACGTCGCCGCGCATGTCCTGAATCGCCACGCCGCCGCCGGCCGAGCGGATCCGGACGTCGAACTTCCGCGGCAGCTTGATCTCGATCGAGAACGAGCAGTTGTGGGTGACGACGCCGGTCCCGGCCGGATAGCGGGTCGCGACCAGGGCGCCCTGCGAGAGGCGCTGCACCTCGAACTCGGCGTCCCGGCACTTCTCATCAGTCCAGTCGGACGCGACGCTGATCTCGTCCTTGTCCCAGCCGATGATCCGGACCCCGGCGCCGGTCATGAGCTTGATCTCCAGCGTCTCCCCGGCCGAGGCGGGAAGGCTCCAGGTGCGCAGCGGCTCGATCGTGTCGTCCATGTCCGAGCCGCCCGCGCCGGAGGTGAGCGGCAGCAACAGCATCAGCGCGGCTAAACAGCCTTTGAGCGCGGTTCTCATGGCGGGCTCCTGGTGGAAGGCACGACCTCAGGGGGCTCCGGACGGCAGCCACATACCCTTGGACGTGCGCCTGCCGCACAGGGTTGGCGTCCGCCACAACCCTCTCGCCGAACGGACGCTGCAACGCTACGATGCCGCGGACCGTATTGGAACCTACGAAAGGAGATACCCCATGCCCACCATGCACGAAGTGGAATACACGATCGTCGGCGACGACATGCAGTTCGTGAAGATCGAGCTCGACCCCAAGGAGGCCGTGGTCGCCGAAGCCGGCGGCATGATGTACATCGAGGACGGCATCCAGATGGACACGGTGTTCGGCGACGGAAGCCAGCAGCAGGGCGGCGGCTTCATGGGCGCGCTGATGGGCGCCGGCAAGCGGCTGCTCACCGGCGAGTCGCTGTTCATGACCGTGTTCCACAACGAGTCGCAGCAGAAGCGGATCGCGGCGTTCGCGGCGCCCTACCCGGGCAAGATCCAGGCGCTCCACCTGGCGAATCTGGGCGGCGAGCTCATCTGCCAGAAGGACTCGTTCCTGTGCGCGGCCAAGGGGGTCTCGATCGGGATCGCGTTCAACAAGCGCTTCGGTGCCGGGCTGTTCGGCGGCGAAGGATTCATCATGCAGCGCCTGACCGGCGACGGCTGGGCGTTCGTCAACGCGGGTGGCACGCTCGAGGAGAAGCAGCTCGCCGCGGGCGAGACGCTGCGCGTCGATACCGGCTGCCTGGTGGCGCTCCAGCCCAGCGTCACCTACGACATCCAGCTGGTGGGCGGCATCAAGACCGCGCTGTTCGGCGGCGAGGGCCTGTTCTTCGCCACCCTGCGCGGCCCGGGGCATGTGTGGCTCCAGTCGCTGCCGTTCTCGCGGCTCGCGAGCCGCATCTACGCGGCGGCCCCGCAGACCGGGCGCGGCGGGCGCGAGCAGGGCTCGATCCTGGGCGGGCTCGGCAACCTGCTCGACGGCGACGGGAGGTAGGCGGATGCGTCGATCGATCCGCGTACTCGCGATCGGAATCATGCTCGGCGGCGTGGCCTTCGCGGCCGCGCCGCCGCTGGTCGGTGTCGGCGCCGCGGCGGATGGCCACGGTCCGAACCGCGGCTACATGGATTCCAAGAGCAAGCCATGCGAGGACTTCTTCCGCTACTGCAACGGCGCCTGGTACGACACGGTGTCGATTCCCGCCGCCTACACCGGCGTGGGCGCGGGGCGCGAGATGACCGACCGCAACCAGGACATCCTGCGCCAGGTGCTCGAGGAGACCGCGGCCCGGATGAACACCGAGAAGGATCCGACCCTGAAGAAGCTCGGCGCCTTCTACGCCACCTTGATGGATTCGGCGCGCGCCGATCGCGAGGGCGCCAAGCCGCTCGGGCCGTTCTTCGAGCGCGGTGACAAGGTGAAGACGCTCGCCGACCTGCAGGCCGAGATCGGGCGCCTGCACGCGGACGGCATCAGCATTCCGTTCGCGCTCTCGGCGCTCTCGGACTTCAAGAACTCCAAGCAGACCATCGGCATCCTGTTCCAGAGCGGCCTGGGACTGCCCGAGCGCGATTACTACTTCCGCAAGGACGGCAAGTCCGACACGCTGCGCCAGGAGTACGTGGCGCACATCACCCGCATCTTCGGCCTGCTGGGGGTGCCCCAGGACAAGGCCTCGGCCGACGCCAAGGCGATCCTGGCGCTCGAGACCGCGCTCGCCGAGTCGTCGATGGCGCGCGTCCAGATGCGCGACCCCAACAGCATCTACCACAAGATGACGGTCGCCGAGCTCCAGAAGCTGGCGCCCAACATGAACTGGACCGCCTACTTCACGGCGCTCGGCGTGAAGCCGCTCACCAAGCCGGACGCCACGCTCAACGTGGCGGTGCCGCAGTTCATGCGGCAGACCAGCGCGCTCATGGCCTCGACGCCGATCGAGACCTGGCGCGCGTATCTCAAGTTCCATCTCACGCGCTCGGCGGCGCCGTGGCTCGGAAAGGCGTTCAACGCCGAGGCGTTCAAGTTCGGGTCGCTCATCTCGGGCGCCAAGGAGCCGCTGCCCCGCTGGAAGGATGCGGTCAGCGTCGTCGACGGCACCATGGGCGAAGCGCTGGGCAAGGCGTACGTCACGCGCACGTTCCCGCCCGAGTCCAAGGCGCGCGTGGTCGAGCTGGTCGGCGACCTGCTCGCGGTCATGGGCGAGCGCATCGACGGGCTCACCTGGATGAGCGCCGACACCAAGACCCAGGCCAAGCGCAAGCTCGGCTCGATCTACCGCAAGATCGGCTACCCGGACCAGTGGCGCGACTATACGGCGCTCCAGGTCGACGCAAAGAGCTCGGCGATCGAGAACCTGAGAAGCGCGTCCGCGTTCGAGGCGCGGCGCCAGCTCTCCAAGGTCGAGACACCCATGGACCGGAACGAGTGGCGCATGTCGCCGCCCACGGTGAACGCGTACTACAGCCCGTTCAACAACGAGATCGTGTTCCCGGCCGGGATCCTGCAGCCGCCCCAGTTCGACGCCAGCGCCGACGAAGCGCTCAACTACGGCGGCATCGGCATGGTGATCGGGCACGAGATCACGCACGGCTTCGACGACCAGGGCCGCAAGTTCGACGCCGACGGCAACCTGATGGAGTGGTGGACGAGCGACGACGACAAGCTCTTCAAGGAGCGGGCGCAGAAGGTGATCGACCAGTACAACGGCTACGTGGCGGTCGACACGCTGCACGTGAACGGCCAGCTCACGCTGGGCGAGAACATCGCCGACCTGGGCGGCGCGACGCTGGCGTACTACGCGTACCAGCGCTATCTCACCCGTCACGGTCGCAAGGACATCGACGGGTTCACGCCCGAGCAGCGGTTTTTCATCGGCTTCGGCCAGGCGTGGCGGCGCAAACTGAGACCGGAGACCGAGCGCCTGCGCACGCTCACCGACACGCATTCCCCCGCGTTCTGGCGGGTCAACGGGCCGTTGTCCAATATGAAGGAGTTCCGCGAAGCGTTCGGGTGCAAGGACGGCGACGCGATGGTGCGCGCCACCGAGAAACGCGCCGAGATCTGGTAAGGAGGACGCCATGCCGTACGTCGATGGATTCGTGCTCGCGATCCCGAAGAAGAACCTCAAGATCTACAAGCGCATCGCCCAGCAGGCCGGCAAGGTGTGGAAGAAGCACGGCGCGCTCGAGTACATCGAGTGCGCCGGCGACGACCTCAAGGTGAAGTGGGGGGTCCCGTTCCCGCGCACGGTGCGGACCAAGAAGGGCGAGACGGTGGTGTTCTCGTGGATCGTCTACAAGTCACGCGCCCATCGTGATTCGGTCAACAAGAAGGTCATGAAGGACCCGCGGATGAATGTCATCATGAACGATGTGAAGGGCATGCCCTTCGACATGAAGCGCATGTCCTACGGGGGATTCAAGCCGATCGTCGCGTTGTAGCTAGAAGCGCGTCCAGGGAGCCGGCGACGCGGGGTGCCGGGGGGCCAGCCGCAGGTCCACCAGCACCTCGCTTTCGTCGAGGATCCCGACCCCGTACGCGACATTCCGGCCGTCGACGATGGGGAACTCGAGGTGCGTGACGGTCTGCAGATACCCCGCCCGCCCGTACCAGACATGCATCCGGTCCGCGGGCCCCATCGACGGGTAGATGAGTCGGACGCGGTGGCCGAAGAACTTTCCGGCCGGCAGCTCGAGCACGTCGGATCCCACCACCTCGGCGGTCGCGCCGTACCAGGTCCCCCATCGTGTCCCGACCTGGATGGGGTAGAGCAGCCGGGGCATCTCCACGGGCCCTGGACCGCCGAGCGAGGACGTGCGGAACGTTGTGACGCGCTCATCCATCCGCGCGAGCGCATCCAGTACCGCGGCCCGCTCGGCAGCCGGCCAGGCCGCGAGACTCGCAGGCGGATCGAATCCCGGGTGCGCTGCGGAGCCAGCTTCGGCGGCCAAGGCGCTCGGGCACGAAGGCGGATTGACCACCGGGGGCAATTCGTAGAGACCTGTGGCGTCCTGGCGCAGTGCCGTCCAGACCGGAGTGCCAAACGCATTGCTGCGCTCGACCAGGTAATCGAAGCCATTCACATTCCGGGTGCACGCGATATCGCTCGCGGTCTCCCATCTGTCCCTGATGGGCGCGAGTGCCTTGCCGTTCACGAAGATGCGGATGATGCGCTGGTGGCGATGGTGCCAGCGGTTTCCGATCTGGAGCGGATAGAGGTCCGCAGTCGGCTGGCCAACGACGGCCTGGTCGCCGTTCGCACTATCACGCGCAACCAGGGGCCCGGTGGTGGTGTCCAGCGGAGCACCACACCCGGCGAGCGCGAATGCCAGGACCAGGCCACTCACGCGGGGATCGATCGAAGCGCGCATCGCGGGCCCTTTCTCTATCGAGCGGGGACGGGTTCTACGAGCGACATCTGAACCAGCCGCTCGCGGTCTTCAGAGGTCAGCCTGGCGAGAGCATTGCCTTCGACATCGAATACCGTCGCGGAGAAGTGCACCTCGCTCTGGAGGTAGCCGGCCGGGCCGTACCAGAGGTGCACGCGGTCGTCGCGACCGAACCCGGTGATGATGTGCCGGATGCGGTAGCTCTCCAGTGACCCTGCCGGCAGCGCCAGCATCTCGAAGCCCTCGACCTGCGCGCCGATCCGGAATTCGAGGTCCGCGTAGACGAGCCAGCTCCGCTTGGGCGTGAGCGGATAGCGAAGCTGCGTGCCCTCTCCGGGGCGCGCGGCGCCCGGCAGGAATGCGCTCGGCCCGCCGGTGATCGCGGCCTGGACCATCGTTCTGCGCTCGTTCAGGCGCGCCAGCGCCCGCCGATACGCCGCCTGCTCCGCGCCCGGGCGGGCCGCGAGGAACGTCTCGAGCGCTTCGCTTCGCATCGGCCGCGTGGCGGCCGGGGACGCCGGCTCCCCTCCGACCGCGCACCCGGGCGGAACGAAGTTGTCGCTCCCGAGCACGAACAGGCCCGCCGCGCTCTGCCGGTACCGAGTCCAGGAGACGTTGGTCCCCCCCGGTCCCACGTTGGTCACGCGCGTGGCTCGATACTCGACGCCGTCGCGTGGGTCGATGCAGACGATCTCGCGCTCGGACGTCGAGCTCTCGATGATGATGGTGGGACCGCTGCCGTCCGTGGGAACGATATCGATCCTGGACTGCCGGACGTACCACCAGTGATTGCCGACCTCGAGCGGGAAGAAGCCCGCCTGCGGCACCGCGCCGGGCGCGGCCGCGATCGGCTCGACACTCGCCCGGGTCGGCACGTCGAGAGGTGCGGAGCACCCCGCGAGCGCGATCAGCGCGAGACTGCCGGCGATGTGCATCCGAGTCATCGGGATCACCGCGGCGGAGGGCCGGGCTCCCACGGGCGCGGGCCAATGGAGCGCGGGTCACGGAGGGCAATGTCCATCGCCCTGAGGTGCTGATCGAAGAGTGCCTTGCCGATGACGTGCCCGCCGATATCCACGGCATCCGTCTCGAGGTGCGCCACCGACCGGAGGAACCCCGCCCGTCCGTACCACAAGCGGTAGTGATCGTTGGCCCCCAGGAAGCCATTGATGATGCGGATGCGATAGCCGCTGAACCGGCCGGCCGGCAGATTCAGCGCTTCGAAGCCCTCCACTTCGGCCGCGAGCGTGACCGGAAAGTCGCTGCGGATCGCCCAGCGCGCCTTCGGCTCCAGCGGGTACCGCAGCTCCGTGCTCTCCCACGGCAGAGCGCCGCCGGGCTGGGGGAACCCGGGCGGCAATCCCCCGGCCAGGGACTCCATCCGCGCGATGCGCTGGTCGAGGCGCGCGATCGCGTCGCGCCACGCCGCCTGCTCGCCGCTGGGGCGGGCGGCGACCAGCGCCTCGATCGCGTCGCCGCGTGACACGGCGGCCGCCCGGGCGCCGGGTTCGACCGGCGACGCGCACGCCGGCGCCGAGAAGTCCGTGTTGTTATGGAAGAGTCCGCCAGCCGTCTGCCGGTAGCGCACCCAGGTGAGCACCGATCCGTTGGGTCCCATGTCGAGGACGCGCATGACCTGATAGGAGGTCCCGTAGCTCGCTTCCGAGCAGAGGACCTCCCAATCGAGATCGAATACCAGGTTGGTGAATGTGGGCTCGCTGCCGTCCAGGGGCACGAGCGTGGTTCGCGTGAGGGTGCGGTAGATCCAGCGATTCCCGGTCGCCAGGGGGAAGAACCCGCCTTGCGCCGTGACCAGTCCGGCCGCAGTCTCGGTCGCGGCGGGCCGCGTGGGTGGATCGATGGGACCGGCGCAGCCGGCGGCGAGCATGACCACGGGGAGTGACGCGAACACACACACGCGGGGAGAGATGCGGGCGAGCACGGGACACCTCCATACGAGCTCGGTGCAGGGGCGCCGGGTGAGCTTGAGCCGCCGCCGAGCGCGGGACAAGCGCGTTTTCGCGGGACTCGCGCTGGCTGCCTTGACGCTGCTCGTCAGTGCATCACCCCGGCCGGCCGCCCCGAAACCCGCCAAACCCCAGCCACCGGCCGTGGTCACGGTCTCCTCGCCGGCGTGGTTCCCGTCCGATTCCGAGGTGCGCGCGATGCTCCAGCAGCGGATCGACGTGGGGCAGGGGACCGGGCTGGTGGTGGGGCTGCTCGAGGGCGGCGAGACCCGGATCATCGCCTGCGGCAAGTCGGACGGAGCGGGCGAGCGGCCGCTCGACGGCGCGACCGTGTTCGAGATCGGCTCGGTCACCAAGGTGTTCACCGCGGCGACGCTCGCCGACATGGTGCGTCGCGGCGAGGTGCAGCTCCATCAGCCGGTCGCCGAGCTGCTGCCGAAATCCGTCACCGTGCCCACGCAGCCCGAGCGGGAGATCACGCTGGTCGACCTCGCCACCCAGCACTCGGGCCTGCCGCGCATGCCCTCCAACGTCGCGCCGCGGGACCCGGCCAACCCCTACGCGGACTATTCGGTGGAGCAGCTCTACGAGTTCCTCTCGCACTACGAGCTCACGCGGACGCCCGGCAATCGCTACGAGTACTCGAACCTGGGCTTTGGCCTCCTTGGCCACGCGCTCGCGCTCAAAGCGGGGAAGCCGTACGAGGCGCTGGTCATCGAGCGCGTGCTCGACCCGCTGGGGATGAACGACACGCGCATCACGCTCACGCCGGAGATGAAGGCGCGCCTCGCGGCCGGGCACGACGTGGGCGGCGCCCGGGTGCCGAACTGGGACTTCCCGACGCTGCCGGGCGCGGGCGCGCTGCGCTCGACCGCCAACGACCTGCTGCGATTCCTTGCCGCGAACCTGGATTCGAACGCCTCGGCGATCTCGGCCGACCTGCGCGCATGCCACGTGCCGCGCCTCGAGGCGGGCGGGCCCAACGTCAAGATCGGGCTCGCGTGGCACATGCTCGACAACTTCGGCGCGGTGATCCACATGCACAACGGCGGCACCGGCGGCTACCGCTCGTTCATCGGCTACGATCCGGCGATCCGGGTGGGCGTGGTGCTGCTCGCCAACGCGGCGAACGACATCGACGACCTGGCGCTCCACCTGCTGAACCCCAGGTATCCCATCAAGACGTTCGTCAAGCACGAGGAGGTCAGGGTCGGCCCGGAGCGGCTGGCACTCCTCGACGGCGAGTACTCGCTGGCACCGACATTCGTGCTCACCGTGACGCACGAGGGTGACCGGATGTTCGTGCAGGCCACCGGGCAGTCGAAGCTCCAGGCGTTCGCCGAGTCGGACACCAGCTTCTTCTTCAAGGCGGTGGAGGCCCGGGTGACGTTCGTCCGCGACGCCTCGGGGCGCGGCGCCGAGATCACCCTGCACCAGAACGGCCGCTCGGCCCCCGGCAAGCGCGTGCGCTAGGCCTCCGGCCGTCTCAAGTCGTTGGCGCCAAAGGCCGATAACGCCGACACCATGCGCCCGCTCGCCCTGCTCGTGCCGGCTCTCCTGATCACCTCCGCGGCGTCCGCCGGGGTGATCCGCGGCACCGTGCGCAACCCGGGAGCCACGTCCTCCGCGCCCGCGCTCAATGCCTATCCCGGGCGTGCGAACGCCATGCCGCACGGCTCGGGGCCGGTGCGCGGACGCATTACCGACGCGATCGTCTACCTGACCCAGGTGCCCGCCGAGGCGGAATCGGCACTGGCGCGGATGCCGCGCGAGCGCGGGAGGCTGGCGCAGAAGAACGAGGCGTTCGCGCCGCGCGTGGTGCCGGTGGCGCGCGGCGGCTCGATCGACTTCCCGAACCTCGATCCGATCTACCACAACGTCTTCAGCCTCTCGCCCACCAAGCGGTTCGATCTCGGCAAGTACCGCCAGGGGCTCTCCAAGGCGGTGGTGTTCGACCGCCCCGGGCTGGTCAAGGTGTATTGCGACATCCACTCGAACATGGAAGCGTTCGTGCTCGTGCTCCCGAACCGCGCCTTCGTCATGCCGGACGCCGACGGCGCGTTCGCCCTGCCCGACCTGCCGCCCGGCGCATACGAGCTGCGCGTGTGGCATCCCGACCTGCGCGAGATCGTGCGCCCGGTGCAGATCCCCGCGTCGGGCGACGTGCGCCTCGACCTGAGCTTCTAGCGATGCGCTTCACCCTGCGCACGCGGATCCTGCTCATCACCGTCGTGCCGATCGTGGTGCTGGTGTTCGCCACGCTGGCGATGCTCAATCGCAACATCACCCGCCAGGTGGAGCGCGGCATCCAGGACGACCTGCGGCGCGCCTCGGCGGTCGTGGTCAAGGTGCTCGAGGCGCGTGCCCAGGCGCTCACCGTCACCGGCGAGGTCATCGCCCGGGATCCCAAGTTCTTCTCGGTGCTCACCATCCCGGGCGTGGACAACGACCAGCAGCTGCGCAGCACGGTGGCGGGGGTGGCGCGCGACTTCAACCTGCTGGTGCAGACCGACCTGTTCGAGGTCATGGACGAGCGCGGCCACCTGCTCGCCTCGGTGGGACGCGAATCCTCCAACGAAGCGAGCCGCGCGCCGCTGGTGGCGCGCGTGCTCGCGGGCCAGCCGGTGTCCGGCATCCTTGCCTCGTCCACCGCGCACTATCAGGCGCAGGGCATCCCGGTCTCGGTCGGCGGCCAGATGGTCGGCATCCTGCTGCTGGGCGCGCGCATCGACGACCGTCTTGCCAGTGAGCTCAAGACCCTGACGCGCAGCGAGGTCACGTTCGTCTCGCAGGGGCGGAGCGCCGGCACCACCCTCGACGACGAGCAGGATCGCGCCGCCGCGCTCGCCGCCGTCGACCGGCGCGATGTGCGGACCGAGGGCGACCTGACCCATGGCACCGTGTTCGACGTGCGCTCGCGCGGGCACGTCTCGGTCACGCTCGCCCACGACCTGCCGGGTGCCGGGCCCGGCGAGCACCGGTACTACGTCATGCAGCGCTCGCTCGACGCCGAAACCGCCTACCTGCGCGCGACCCAGGCGGGGCTCATGGCGCTCGGCGCCCTGGCGCTGGTGCTCGCGGTGGCGGCGGGCGTGTTCATCGCCGACCGGATCCTGAAGCCGGTGCGCCGCGTGGTGCGCGGTGCCGAGGAGATGGAGCGCGGCAACTACGACTTCCCGCTCGAGGTCCGGGGCGACGACGAGATCGCCTACCTGGCGCGGCGCTTCGAGGAGATGCGCGGCACCCAGCGGCAGCACGTGTCGAGTCTTCAGGAGCTGGCACGCGTGAAGAGCGAGTTCATCAGCGTCGCCTCGCACGAGCTGCGCACGCCGATCGGCATCATCACCGGCTTCCAGGAGCTCATGGCCGAGGAAGTGCTCGGCCCGGTGACGCCCGCCCAGCGCGAGGGGCTCGAGGCGATCAAGCACGGCATCCACACGCTCACCCGCATCGCCGAGGACGCGACCCGCATGGCACACATCGAGGACGAGCGCCTGGTGCTCGCGTGCGGCGATCACGCGCTGCGCCCGCTGCTCGACGAGGCGGTGAGCATCGCGCGCGCCGACGGTCCGAGCCGCCGGGTGATGGTCACGATCGAGGCGTCGGACGATCTGGGCGAGGCGGCCGTCGACGGCCCGCGCCTCACCCAGGCGGTCGCCAACCTGGTGCGCAACGGCATCCGGTTCACGCCCGACGGCGGGCAGGTGAGGATCACCGCCCAGCGCGACGCTCACGCGCTCGAGATCGCCGTGACCGACACCGGCATCGGCATTCCGCACGACCGCCAGGGCAACATCCTGGAGCGGGGCGCGACCGTGCGCGACTCGAAGCACCACCACTCGTCGACCCGGCTCGAGTTCGGCTCGGCGGGGCTGGGGCTCGGGCTCTCGATCGCGAACGGGATCGTCAAGGCGCACGGCGGCGCAATCGTAGTGGAGAGCGAGCCCGGGCGGGGCAGCACGTTCACCATCATGCTGCCGATGTCGCGGGAAGCGGCGCTGCCGCTCGCGGCGTAGCGCCGGACGCGGCGGCTAGAACGCGAAGGAGAGCTGCGCGGCGAACAGGTCGCGGGTGGCGGGCGCCGGGGGGTTCGGCGCGATCTCGTACCTGGTGCGCTGGTAGACGACCTTGGCGAGCGCGTCGCGGCTGAAGCGGTAGCCCACGCCGGTCTCGACGCGCGAGAGGTTCGAATCCCACGGGCGGAGCGCGCCGCCCGAGTCCATGATCTTCCCGAAGCGCATGACGTCGTAGCGTCCCGCGAGGAACGTGCCGTAGGGGAGCGCATACTTGAGCTCCGCGTAGCCGCTCCGCACCTTCAAGTCGCCGACGAACGCCGTTTCCCACACGTTGTGGGCTCCCTCGGCGCGCAGCTCGGCGTGGCCGTAGAGCAGCTCGAGGTCCGCCATGGCGAGCGTCTGGTGGTAGTCGCCCACACGGCTCCCGGCGGGAAGCTGCGGGCCGAGCGGCTCGATCAGGTACTGACCGTAGGCGCCCGAGACGCCCAAGCGCACGCCCGGGAGCGGCGCCAGGCCGACGCGGCCGAGCAGCGACTTGCCGCCGTTGTCCTCTTGCGACGTCGTGCCCCAGCCCGGCGTGCCGACGCTGACGCCGAGCGCGTACTCGAACGGACGCGCGCTCCCGACCAGGGTCGCGCCCACGTCCCAGTACGAATCGTCGACCAGCGTCATGCCGCGGCCCTCGGTGTAGCCGAAGTAGTTCACGCCGTGCTGCCCGCTGCCGGAGGTCGCGAGCAGGGCGTCGGCGCTCGGCACCACCTCGTACCAGAGCAGCGTCGAGTGGTACTGGTACATGAGGGGTGCGCCGACCAGCGGGTTCTTGTTCGAGTAGGTGCGCGGTGCCCAGGTGCCGATCGGCCAGGGCACCTTGCCGGCGAGCAGGTGCAAGTCGCGCGCGGGCGAAGGGGTGAAGAGCGCGTACGCGCCGTCCACGTAGGGGGTGGTCGCGTCGCGCAGCATCACCTGCATGAACACCTGGAGCTTGTCGTTCGCCTGGGTCTCGCCGAACACCCGCAGACCGTAGGCGTCGAACGGCGAGTCGCCGCGCATGAGGAGGTTGCCGTCGAAGGCTGTGCCGCGTGGCGCGGCGACCACGTCCAGCAGACCGCGGAACTTGAACTCCCCGGCACGCGCTGCGTTCGGGCTCGACACCAGCAGGGCGACCGCGAGGGCCGGGAGGGCCGGGAAGGCAGGGAAGAAGCGCCGGGTTCGGGCAGTCATGGGCCGGTTATCGGCATCGCCCGGGGGGCTCTTGACGACCGCGCCGGCCCCGCCCAGGACCGCCTCGACGGCCGCGGCGCCGAGCGTGTAACCTACTCGGCCCGGACGGCTTCCGCCGCCGACCCACGAGGGATTCCCAGCGATGTGGCCCACCATCGAAGACAAGGTCCGGCGCGGTGAGCGGCTGAGCACCGCGGAGGGGGTCTACCTCCTCCACCAGGCGCCGCTGCTCGAGCTCGGATCCCTGGCCCACGAGGTGCGCGCCCGCAAGACCGATCCGCGGAACGTCACCTACGTCATCGACACCAATCCCAACTACACGAACGCGTGCACGGTGGACTGCCACTTCTGCGCGTTCTACCGCAAGCCGGGACACGCCGAGGTCTACACCTACGACGTGGAAGGCGTGATGAAGATGATGGCGGCGGCGCACACGCTCGGCGCCACCACCGTGCTGCTCCAGGGCGGGCTCAACCCCGAGATCCCCTGGGACTTCTACCCGACCATCGTGCGCGAGGCGCGCAAGCGCTATCCCCACATCACGCCGCACTTCTTCTCGGCGCCCGAGATCCACCAGATGGTCGAGGTCTCGGGCCTGACGATCCGCGGCGTGCTGGAGGCGCTCTTCGAGGCCGGCCAGCGCACCCTGCCGGGCGGCGGTGCCGAGATCCTCGCCACGCGGGTGCGCAAGCGGATCTCGATCAAGAAGGGCGGACCCGAGGCGTGGCTCGACGTCCATCGCGAGGCGCACCGGGTCGGCATGCGCTCGACCGCGACCATGATGTACGGGCACGTCGAGACCGATGCCGAGCTGGTCGAGCACCTCGACTATGTCCGCACACTCCAGGACGAGACGCATGGGTTCACGGCGTTCGTGCCCTGGTCCTACAAGCGCGGCAACACACCCATGGAGGCCAAGGTCAAGCACGTCGCGGGCGCCTCGCGCTACCTGCGCGTGCTCGCCGCGTCCCGGCTCTATCTGGACAACTTCGACCACATCCAGGCGTCGTGGTTCAGCGAGGGCAAGAAGACCGGCCAGATCGCGCTCCACTTCGGAGCCGACGACTTCGGCGGCACCCTCTACGAGGAAAACGTGCACCTGGCCACCGGGCACGTGAACAAGACCACGGTGGCCGAGCTCGAGACCCTGGTGCGGGAGTCGGGCTTCACCCCCGCCCAGCGCACCACGCTCTACGAGATCCTGAAGGTCGGCGAGGGTCCGGAGGCCCTCGACCGGCTGGCCGACGACGTCCCGTTGTTCGTGGAAGGTCTTCGCGAGCTACCACCCGAGTACCCGGTGGTGCTGGAAGGCGAAGCCTCGGATCCGGCCGCGGAGCCAATTCCCCCGCGCTGAACGCGCGGACGACGTGATTGAGGGGTTTACCGGCCCGCGCTATCCGCCTACCATTGATACACATTTCATAGACTGGGGTCGTATTGCCATGCCTCCTTGCCCGTCACCGGCCCGTCGGCCGAGCCGCCGTCCCCTTCACGCCGCCCTCACCGTCCTGGCCGCGCTGGGCCTCTCGGCCGCGACCGCCGGCGCCGTCACCGTGCCGGACCACTTCGTGGTCGAGAACGCCGTGCCGGGAGGCGGGTTCGTCATCCCCACCAAGATCGCCTTCCTGCCCGGCGGCCGCATGCTGGTCGCCGAGAAGGGCGGCAAGGTCTGGACGGTCACCCACGGGATCATGAGCCCGGAGCCGCTCTGGGACGGGTCGCAGGAGGTCCTCAACGAGGGGGACCGGGGGCTGCTCTCGATCGCGGTCGACCCCGCCTACCTGACGAACCACTACATCTACATGCTCTACACGGTCGATCCGGACTCCAACGGCGTTGACACCAGCGACGAGGCGTTTGGCCGGCTCACCCGCTACACCGTGAGCTTCACCGACTCGAACGTGGTCGACGCGAGCAGCCGGAGAGTGCTCATGGGGGCGGTGTGGAGCGACGGGCCCCCGGTCGGCTCGAACACCCACACGATCGGGGATCTCGCATGGGGCGCCGACGGCAGCCTGCTGGTCTCCGCGGGCGACGGCGCGAACGGCTATCCCGCCGACGGCGGCGGCATGGACCCGGCGTTGTTCGCGCCCGGCCGCACGAATCCGCTCGAGGACATCGGCGCGTTCCGGTCCCAGTACATCGGCAGCCTCGCCGGCAAGATCCTCAGGCTCGACCCCGCCACCGGCCATGGCTACCCGAGCAACCCGTACTGGAACGGCAACCCCACCTCCGCCCAGTCGCGCGTCTGGTGCTATGGGCTGCGCAATCCATTCCGGTTCACGGTCCGCCCCGGCACGGGCTCCTCGGATCCCGCCGCCGGCAACCCGGGCACCCTGTGGATCGGCGACGTGGGCTGGGCCACCTGGGAGGAGCACAACCTCGCACCGCAGGGCGGGCTCAACTTCGGCTGGCCCTGTCACGAGGGTCCGCTCCCGGTGGTCGAGTACCAGATCCTCCATCCCGCGCACCACGGTTGTGCTTCAATCGGCGTCGGGGACAACATCGGCCCGCTCACCGGCCCGGCGGCGAGCTTCAACCACTACCAGGGATCGCTGAGCCTTCCCCCCGGCGCGGTCGGCAACACCGCGATCGGCGGCGAGTTCTATGCGGGCTCGACCTACCCCGCCTTCTACCGGGGCCGGTATTTCTTCGCCGACTTCGGCACCGGCTGGATTCGCACCTCCGCGGTGGACGCCTCGGGCGGCATGGGCCCCAGCGTGGAGTTCGCGACCGACGCCGAGGGTCCGGTCGATCTCTGCCTCGAGCCGGTGTCCGGCGACCTGTTCTACGTGGCGATCTTCACCGGTGAGGTGCGCCGCATCCGCTGGACCGGCCCGGTGGCTGGAACCAACCCGCCGGTGCCGATGGCGAGCGCCCTGCCGAGGTCGGGAAACGTCCCCCTCACGGTCGCTTTCTCGAGCGCGGGCACCTACGATCCGGACCTCGACCCGCTCACCCTCTCGTGGAACTTCGGCGACGGGTCTGGCTCCTCCGATCCGGCGCCCAGCCACACCTACGTCACGGGCGGCGTCTACGCCGCGGTGCTCATCGCCGACGACGGCCGGGGGGGCATCGCCCGTGACACGGTCACCATTACGGCGCACGGGGGCGCGGGTCCTTTCCCCACCACGCCGGTGCTCGACAACTTCGATCGGCTGCCCGCCGCGATCGGGGACCCGTGGACGGGCATCCTCAAGGGGGCGTTCATCCGCAACCGCGCCGCCAGCACGCTCTGCTGCGACATCGAGGCGATCTGGGGCGGCACCGTCTTCGGCCCCGACCAGGAGGCCTACTTCACGTTCGCCACCCTCCAGCCCGAGGGGCAGGCGCTGCTGCTCAAGGTGCAGGGCGCGGACCGGGCGAGCGGATGCATCGAGGTGAGCTACGACCCGCGCACCGCCTTGGCGCGCGTCACCACCTTCGCGCCCTTTGAGCCGCCCCGGGACCGGGGTGGGATCCCCTGCGACCTGAAGAACGGCGACCAGCTCGGCGCGCGGGTGTGGTCCGACGGCCAGATCCAAATCTACAAGAACGGGACGCTGGTCGGCGTCACCTCGACCGGGCCATGGCCCTTCAACGAGGCGGGCGGGCGGATCGGATTCCGGCTCGAAGCCGCCCTGCCGGCGCGCATCGACGACTTCGGCGGCGGGAACATCGTGATGAACACGGCGCCGACCGCCACGATCCTGGCTCCCCTCGACCGCTCGTTCTACGTCGAGACCCACGTTCTCACGATGCTGGGCTCGGGCCGCGACATCGAGCAGCCTTCCGCGACGCTGAGCTATGCGTGGCAGATGAACCTCCACCACAACAACCATGTCCACCCGGGCTCGTTCGTCGCCACCGGCCCGAACGCCAGCTACGAGATCCCACGCCACGCCGACCAGACCGGCGTCTGGTACGAGATCGAGCTGCGCGTCACGGACTCCGGCGGGCTCTCGGATACCGCCCGGGTCACGATCTATCCCGAGGTGGACCTCGTCCCCGGCGCGATCGTCGTGGACAGCAAGCCGGGAACGTCACAGCCCGTCGGGTTCCATTTCAGCATCAC
Organism: Candidatus Eiseniibacteriota bacterium; assembly: GCA_035275545.1. Taxonomy (GTDB): domain Bacteria; phylum Eisenbacteria; class RBG-16-71-46; order RBG-16-71-46; family RBG-16-71-46; genus WS-11. The sequence continues at coordinate 25,440 of DATEMP010000142.1, forward strand.
CAACATCGGGCGCGTGGTGTCCCGGACCTCGCGCTGGCGGTTGATCGCGGACGAAACCCTGCTCGACGAAGGCGACGTGACGGTGCGGGGATGGAGCACGGTGAGCATCTCGTCGACCATTCAGCCGGTCCTGCCTCCCGGCGATCACACGCTGCGCCTGGTGGTCGACACGCTGGGCGTGGTGGTGGAGACCAACGAAACCAACAACGCCGTGACCCAGCAGCTCACGATCGAGGGACTGAGGGCGGTGGCGGGAGGCGAGCAGGGACTGCCGAAGACGCTCGCGCTCTCGAACGCCTACCCGAGCCCGAGCGACGGACGCGTGTCGCTGCGACTGGACCTGCCGCGTGCCGCCAGGGTCACGTTCTCGGTGCACGACCTCCAGGGCCGCCGCGTGTGGGGAGGCGCCGAGCGCCGCTACGAGGCGGGACGCTGGGTGCTGGACTGGGCGGGCGGGCAGGAGGGCGGCGCACGGGTGCCGAGCGGCGTCTACCTGGCGCGGATCAGCGTGGACGGACGCACGTTCGTGCGCCGGATCTCGCGCGTGAACTAGGCGGGGAGAGCGGCGCGGCTACATCCGCGTGCTGCAGTGGACCTTTCCGGAGCGCTCCTTCTTGAGCGTCTTCAGGTCGAAGATCACTTCCTCCTCGAAGCCCATGGGCCGTCCCTGTTCGCGCCAGCGCACGGCGTCGGGGCAATCGGGCCCGGGCGAGGGCTCGTCCTCCAGCTCCTCGACGTAGGAGAGCCACCGGCCGTCCTTGAGGACCGGGAGCCCCGGGTCGTCCAGGTACAGCGCGAACAGCACCAGCCGGCCCTTCGGCAGCTCGTATGCCATGAGCCCCCGCGGCCAGGAGCTTCCGGCATCGACGAACAGATGGTTCCCGCTCACGCCGAAGAACCATCCCGGGTCCTGGCCGATCGTGAAGTCGGGGGTGGCACCCTGCATGACCTTCTCGGTGCCGATCGGCTTCTGGAACACGTAGAGCGTCTCGCCGACCTGATGGGAGTGGCGGGTCACGCGCACGAAGCAGCGCTCGAACTCGAGCACGTCGTCGCGGTGCCGGCGCGTCCAGATCCGCTTCGGCCGCTCGGTGCCCTGGACGATCCGTGCATCGACGAACGCCGACGGGTCGACCGAGCGCCACCGCTCCGCGTCGCCCGGGCGCGCGGCCCGGGCCATTGGCACGCCGAAGATCGCCGCGGCGGCCAGCAGGGCGATCGAGCCGTGTCTCATGCTCCGGTTATCGGCGCGGCGCGCGCTTTCATTCAGCGCCGCCATTCGACTACCCTGCCCCGCGCATGAGCGCGCAAGAGTCTGCCGCACAACCGGCTGCGGGAGCGGTGCCGCCCGAGAACCTCGAGTCCACGCCCGCCCGCTTCCGCCTGCTCCCGGTCCTGCTCTCCGCCGCCGCCGCCCTGGCGGTGGAGCTGATCCCGATTCCGGGCCTCACCCCGGCCGCGCATCGCACGCTGGTCATCCTCACCGCGGTCGCCGGGCTCTGGATGAGCGAAGCCCTTCCGGTCGCGGTCACCGCCCTGCTGGTTCCGGTGCTGGGGATCACGCTCGGCGTCGCCGACGCGCGCGCCGCGTTCGCGGGGTTCGGCGACCCGATCGTGTTCCTGTTCTTCGGCACGTTCCTGCTCACCGCGGCGGCGGAGGAGCACGGCCTGGTCGCGCGCCTCACCGGCTCGGTGCTGGGATCCGACATGCTCCGCCGCCGTCCCGCGCGCCTCCTCTGGGCGGTGGCGTTCCTGGGCTGCGGGCTCTCGGCGTGGATGAACAACACCGCCACCACCGCCATGCTGCTGCCGCTCGCCCTCACGGCGGAACGCATGGGCTCGCGCAAGCTCACCGTCGGCGTGCTGCTCATGTGTGCCTACGCGCCCTCGCTGGGCGGGTTCGCGACCCCGGTCGGCACCGCGCCCAACCTGATCGGGCTCCGGCTGCTCGAGCAGGCCACCGGCCACCGCCCCTCGTTCGGCGAGTGGTGCGTGACGTTCGCGCCGCTCGCGATCCTCGGCACGGTGCTCACCACCCTCTGGCTCGGGCGCGACACCCGGGACGCGCGCCCGCCAGAGGGTGCGGCGATCGTCGGGGCGCGCGGGCCGTGGAGCCTCGCCGAGCGGACGCTGATGCCGCTCTACGTCGTGGTGGTGCTGCTCTGGATCGCGCCCGGCATCCTCGCCGGCACGCCGCTCCAGGGCGCCGCGTGGCTCAAGGCCTGGCAGGCGCGTCTGCCCGAGCCCGCGGTGCCGATGGTGGGGGCGATCGCGCTCTTCCTGCTGCCCAGCGGTGCACCGGGCCGGGCGCGCATCCTCGACATCACCGTGCTCCGACGCATCGACTGGTCGACGCTCCTGATCTTCGGCGGCGGGCTCTCGCTCGGCGCCATGATGTTCGAGTCCGGGCTCGCCCGGGCGCTGGGCGAGGGGATCTTCCACGCCATGCCGTTCGGCGGCATCTACGGCATCGTGCTGGCCGCCACGCTGATGGCGGTGCTGGTGAGCGAGATGACCAGCAACACCGCAAGCGCATCGCTGGTGGTGCCGGTGGTGCTGGCGCTCGCCCAGGCGGCCGGCGTCGACCCCGTCAAACCGACGCTGGCGGCGACGGTTGCGTGCTCGTTCGGGTTCATGCTCCCGGTCTCGACGCCGCCCAACGCGCTGGTGTTCGCGACCGGACGGGTGCGGATCAGGGAGATGATCGCCTACGGGGTGCTCCTCGACATCGCCGGCGTGCTCCTGGTCTCCGCCTGGGTGACGCTGTTCGGCTAGGCCCGGCGTCCCGGGTTCTCGCGTCCCGCCGGGCGCGATCGATCGTTGTCGCCGCTCCGCGCCGGGCGCATACTGCCGCCATTCGAGCCCCAGGCATCACGCAGCAAGCAGTGAGGAGGCGCGTCATGAAGGATCAGGTATTTCGTGTCGAGTACTTCGCGTTCGTCCTCGACGACCGGCCCGGAGCCGGCGCCGACATGGGACGGCGGCTGAAGGACGAGAATGTGAACCTGCTCGCCCTCTCGGCGTTCCCGCTCGCGGCGGGCAAGACCCAGGTGGACATCATTCCCGAGCATCCCGAGCAGTTCCTCAAGGCGGCGCGCAAGCTCAACCTGAACATCGGCGAGCCCAAGATCGCGTTCCTGGTCCAGGGCAGCGACCGCCCCGGAGCGCTCGGCGAGGTGATGAACCGGCTGAGTGCGGCGAACGTGAACATCCGCGCGACGCTGGGTGTGGGCGCGGGCGGCAACCGCTACGCCGGACTCCTGTGGGTGAACCAGCAGGACGTCGAGCTCGCCTCACGCGCGCTGGGCGCCACCACGATGGCGACGCATCACGTGTAGTTTCGCGGGCCCGCAATCGCGAACCAGACGGCCGGAGCCCCCGCTCCGGCCGTTGACGTTTCGGCTAGCGCACCACGTTCGCGAGCTTCACCTCGGGCGGGCCGAGCTCGAGCCACACCACCCGGAACCCGTCCGGCTGCTGCCAGTGGTACTCGTGCACCACGTTCCACTCGGGCTCGCGGGGCGCCTGATCGGGGCGGGCCATGACGTCCTGCCAGCCGGGCCAGGTGTTCTCCGCCTCGCGGAACACCACGATCACGTGCCGCAGGTCGAGCCGCCGGCGACACGCGGCCACGTCGGCGGGCGTGAGCGCCAGGTGCACCACCGGGCGCCCCGAGTACCACGCGAGCATCGGGCCCAGGTTGCTCATCACCACCTCGTTGGCCGGCACCTGGCGCAGCCGGAACCCGAGCTCGCGCAGGGTGAGCACGCTCGGCACCCCGCGCTCGGCCGAGGTGCGCCGCGCCTCCTCGTTGCCGAGCACGGTCTGGCTCGCGCCCCACACGATCGCCAGGGCGGCGACGCCCACCCGGATCGCGGCGGCGAAGCGCGGGCCGATCATGGTCGCGGGCGCGCGGGCGAGCAGCCCCCACACCGCGAGCATGCCGGCCGCCTCGAGCGGCACCCGGGTCGGGAACAGGAACCGGATCCACGGAATGCTTGCCGCGGCGGCCAGCAGGCTCAGCACGTTGGCGGCGAGGATCGCCCCGCCGGTGATCGCGAGTGCCCGCGGCGGCCGGCAGAACGCGAGCCAGAGCACCAGCCCCGCGGTCCACA
>DATEMP010000143.1:0-17268 GCA_035275545.1 Candidatus Eiseniibacteriota bacterium
CGCTGCGGCGGGCGCCTCGCGGCTCTCGGTCTGATCGCCGCGGCGCGTGGTGACGATGCGCCGCGTGCGGCTCCCGCTCAGGCTCTCGTTCTCGGGGACCACCAGCGTCGAGTCGACCAGGATGTCGCCTGGCGCCAGCTCGTCGTTGGGATCCGGGATAAGGCGGATCTCCCAAGATGAGCCCGCCCGCTCGAACGGCAGCCGCGGCTTGCGAATCGCCTCGCGCACCCGCGCCTCGATCCGGCTGGCGCGGTTCAGGCGCTCGAGCTCCTCGTCGAGGGCGCGGCGCGCCTGGTCGGCGATCACGCCGGCGAGGCTCTCGAGCCGCTGGAAGTCGCCCGGGTGGAGGTAGACGTCGTAGGCCGCGGGGACGATGGTCGAATAGCGCAGCGCTTCGCCCTGGCCGCGCATGTTCGCGACCACCTGGGCTATGACGTCTCGACCGCGGACTCGTTCTTCCATGGGCAGGCTGGACCTGACCGCGCCGCGGGGAGTCGACCGGTGTGGGGAGCATGATGAGGCCCCACGACGGTCTTTTCCAGTCACCACACTGACGAGCGCTCGGGGGTATTACGCCGGTGGCGGCGCGGGGGTTTCCGTGGCTGCCGCGTCGGGCGCGGCGCGAGCCGTCGCGGCACCCACCGCCCGAGCGGCTACGTGCCGCCGGGACAACCACATCGACGGCCTTCCGGCGGGTTCTCGACGCGCTCTATGATGCCGGGCGTTCGCCGTTCCCGACCCCAGCCGCGGAGAGATCATGGCCCGCATCGACTGCCGCACGAGAATCGTCCTGACGCTCCTCTCCCTCTCGACCGCGGTGGCGATCGCCGGTTCGGACCCCGCGTTCGCGGCCGATCCACTCGCCGACGTGCGCCGCCAGGTCACGTCGCGGCACGAGGAGGCGGTGAAGCGGCTGCGCGACTGGATCGCGCTGCCCTCGATCGCCGCCGAGAGCCTCCACTCGGCGGAGGGCGCCGAATACATGGCGACGCTGGCGCGCGAGGCCGGCTTCCAGCAGGTGACGGTTGTTCCGACCGACGGCAAGCCCGGCGTGTTCGCGACCCTCGATGCGGGTGCCAAGAAGACCGTCGGCCTCTACTTCATGTACGACGTCAAGCAGTTCGACCCGGCCGAGTGGACGTCGCCGCCGCTCGAGGCGCGCCTGGTGGACAAGCCGAACGTCGGCAAGATCATGGTCGGACGCGGCGCGGTGAACCAGAAGGGACCGGAGGCGGCCTTCCTCGCCGCGCTCCATGCGATTCGCGGCGCCGGACGCAAGCTGCCGGTGAACCTGGTGATGGTCGCCGAGGGCGAGGAGGAGATCGGGTCGCCGCACATCGGACAGATCGTGCACCGGCCCGAGGTCGAGGCGGCGCTCCGGCGCTGCGTCGGGGTGTTCATGCCCTCGGCGACCCAGGACGCCGACGGCGTGGTGACCGTCAGCCAGGGCGCCAAGGGCGTGGTCGAGCTCGAGCTGGTCTCGAGCGGCGAGGCGTGGGGTCGCGGGCCGGCGAAGGACATCCACTCCTCGTACAAGGCGATGGTCGACAGCCCCGCCTGGCACCTGATCAAGGCGCTCGACACGCTGGTCTCGGACGACGGGAACACCATCACCATCGATGGCTATCCCAAGCCGCCCCCGATCTCGGACCAGGAGAAGGCGATGATCGCCGCGGCCATGAAGGTGCGCAGCGAGACGCGGCTGAAGCAGCAGCTCTCGGTCCAGCACTGGATCGACGACCTGCCCTGGGTCGAGGCCAACGAGCGGCTCGTGTCGCAGCCGACCGTGAACATCGAAGGGCTGGTGGGTGGCTACACCGGCCCGGGCGGCAAGACCATCCTGCCGCACCGCGCGGCGGCGAAGCTCGACCTGCGGCTGGTACCCGGCATGCGCAAGGACGACGCGGTCGCCGCCCTCAAGGCGCATCTCGCCGCGCACGGGTTCGGCGACCTCGAGGTCAACGTCACCGGCGGCTACGACCCGTCCAGCACCGTGGCCTCGGCGCGTCTGATCCAGGCGCACATCGCGGTGCTCGAGAACGACGGGATCGAGCCGGTGCTGTGGCCGCGCAACGCCGGCTCGTACCCGGGCTACGTGTTCACCGGCGAGCCGCTCAAGCTCGCCTCCGGCCACTTCGGCCTCGGCCATGGCGGCGGGGCGCATGCGCCCGACGAGTACTACGTGATCGAGTCGAGCCATCCCAAGGTGCAGGGCTTGGACGGGGCGGCGATGTCGTTCGCCCAGTACTTGTACGAGCTCGCGAAGTAGCGCGGCGGGCGGGTCAACCCGGGAACAGCACCCAGATCGCGGCGGGCAGCGTCACCCCCAGGAGGGATGCGGCGACCCCGAGCTTCATCAGCGTCGGGCCGATGCGTTCGCGCCACCCGGGCAGCAGACGCCGCAGCGGCAGCTCGACCAGCCATCCCAGCGTGTAGCACGCGTTGATCAGGAAGGGCGCCGCCAGGATCGCCATCGGCTCGATTGCGTCCTCACCGGGCTTGAGGTGGCCCGAGTTGCCGATCGCGACCAGGTAGACGATCAGGCACACGATTCCCCAGCCGCCGACGATGAGGTTGTAGGGAATCCGGCGGATCTCCCACCAGAGAATCACCTGCCACCACGTGGGGCTGGGTTTCCTCGAGCCGAACATCCACTCGAAGATGCGCTTCAAGAACCGCATGGCGGCCCCTCCGTGACGGCGTGGCGACGGCGTGGCGACGGCGTGGCTCATGCGCCACGCCGCCGCCCGAGCGTTCGACTCGTCAGCTCATCCGGGCGAGCAGCGCGTCGAGCGCCGCGTAGCTCTCGTTCATCCCGCCTTCCATCCCCGAGCTCAGCATGCCGTCGCGCTCCTCGGGCGTGTAGAACTGCATGGTCGAGATCACCTTGGTGCGGCCGCCGCCGAGATCCTCGAACACGGCGGTGTTGACCATCGGGTAGCCCGGCATGCCGTCCCACTCGAACGTCATCGAGAGGCGCTCCATCGGCGTCACTTCGCGGAAGCGCCCCTCGAACCCGTGATTGCCGTGATCGCCGCTGTGCTCGACGAAGCGCCAGTGACCGCCGCGCTGGAGCTCGTAGCGCTCGATCACCAGCTTGTTGCCCCGCCCCCACCACTGGGCGAGCAGCTTGGGGTCCGTGAACGCCTGCCAGACCCGCTCGAGCGGGGCATCGAGCACGCGCTCGATGCGGATCTCACGGTCGGAGGGCTTGGTGAGCTTCGAGCGGTCGGCGTTCTTCGCGGGTGCCTTCATGATTCCTTCCCCTTCGTGCGCTCGAGGAACTCGCCCAGCCGGTCGAGCCGCGCTTCGAGCATCTCCTGGTGACGGGCCATCCATGCGGCCTCGAGGTCGAGCCGGCGCGGGCCCAGCGCACAGCGCCGGACCCGCCCGACCTTCTTCGTGCTCACCAATCCGGCCGACTCGAGGATCGCGACGTGCTTCTTGATGCCGGTGAGGGTCATCGCGAAATCGTCCGCGAGCTCGCTGATCGACGCGTCGCGGCGGGCGAGACGCTCGAGGACCCCCCGCCGGGTGGGATCCGAGAGCGCCGCAAACGCCGCGTCGAGCCGGTCTGAATAGTGAACCATGTGGTTCAGTATAGAATCGGGAGCCCGGAGGTGCAAGCGGAAAGAATTCGGCCCCCATTTGAATGCCTGGCACGGGACTGGGATGTTCCCGCTGCGATGAGCTCCCACGACGACGGGCTCGACCTCCGGGTGAAGGTGGCGCTCTATCGGCGGTTCGCCGAGACCGGCCGGCGTCCGAGCGTCGACCAGGTGGCCGCCGACGTCGGTGCGGGCGCCGAAGCGGTCCTGGCCGCCTACCGGAGGCTCTTCGCCAAGCGGGTCCTGGTTCTCGACGGCGATGGATCGTCCATTCGCATGGCGCCTCCGTTCTCGGGCGTGCCGACCCAGCACGTCGTCGAGTCGAACGGCATCCGGTACTTCGCGAACTGCGCCTGGGACGCCCTGGGCGTGCCCGTCGCGCTGCACCAAAGCGCCACCGTGCGTTCACGCTGCGGGGAATCGAACGAGCCGTTGACCCTCGAGGTCGGCCCCCAGGGCCCGGGGCCCTCGACCTGGGTGTTCCATTGCCTGGTGCCCGCCGCCCACTGGTGGGACGACATCGTCTTCACCTGAAGCACAATGCTCTTCTTCCGGTCGGAAGAGCACGTGCGGCGCTGGTGCACCGCGAACCGCCACCCGGTGCGGCCGATCGTGAGCATGGAGCAGCTCTGGGGTCTCTCGGCCATCTGGTATGCAACCCGGCTGCAGGCGGACTCCCGGCGCCCTCAGCCGGAGGAGATGCGCCGCATCTTCGGCGGCCTGGGCCTGACAGGAGACTTCTGGGATCCGGAGTCGGACCGCTTCGGGTGAGGCCAAGCCTTGCGGGGTGCCGGCTCAGTGCCGCTTGAAGTACTGCACCTCCCGCTCGTGCTTCTTCGCGGCGGCCAGGGTCTTGAACGTCCCGAGGTTCTTGCGCTTCCCGCGCGCGTCCTTCTTGAGCGAGTAGAGCCGGTACTCGCCGGTCGACAGCTTGCGGATCATGGTGTCCCTCCCTGCGGCCTCACGGGGCTGAGCAGTCCGCGTGCCACTGGGTAAAACGGCCCAATTCCGGGCCCGGCGGCATGCGTTTTCCCCTCCGAGCAGCACGCCGCCGGCACGTCCTGCCACCTCGAACGCACGGATGGCGCGTCCCAGCGCCTAGGGCGACCTCACGTTACGTTGCGAACTCCCGCTCGGTCCGTATCGGGTCCGTGGCTTGCACAGGTACCGAGTCCCATGATCAAACTGACCCAAAGATTCATCAGCGACGAGAAGGGCGAGGACCTGATCGAGTACGGGCTCCTCAGCTCGTTCGTCGCGGCAGTGGCGCTGGCCACGATCATCAGCGACCCGGTGGGCATCCGGTCCGCGCTGGTGGACGCGTTCGGCAAGGCCACTGAAGCGCTCTATATGGCGGCGCAGACGGACCTGGTCCGCTAGCTCGCTGTACTGCAGGGGCGCGCGGCCCGCTCGATGACGAGCGCGGCCGCGTGTCTTCTTTTTGGCGTCAGACCCTCATCGGGGCATCGTCCACGGCGCGAGTCGCGCCCGCATCCGGTCCGCCAGCAACGCCCCCTCCATCCTGGCGGTGCCCCGCAGCACCGCCGACGCGACCTCCAGCGCGTCCGCCGGATCCAGCCAGGCATTGACCGGATCGGCGCGAAACGCCTCGATCGCCCGCGACGCCGCCGTGCTGTCGCCGGCCGCGAGCATGGGCTCGACCCGGTCGGCGAGCGAGGGACCGGGCGTGTAGCGCACGATCGCCTCGAGCGCCGGGTCCCGCCCCGCACGGTAAGCGGCGACCGTGAGGGGTGCCGCGACCTCGGGCGCGATCCAGGGCCGGGTCTCGCGCGGGTCCCAGTACTGCCACCAGAGCGTCGACACGCGCAGGGTCACCCTGGCGTTGGGAAGCACGAGCCGGCGTGAATCCCCGTAGGCGTTGCCGCGCGACGCCGACGGCTCGCCGACGAAGATGGGTTGCGTCCACTTCTCGAGGTCGCTGATCAGCATCTGCGCTGCGGAGAACGTGCGCCGCCCGGTGATCACGAACAGCCGCCCGCGATCGTCGTAGCGCGAGCGCACCAGCGCGCGCACGATGGCGCGGTTGTAGTAGCCGTTCCCGCCGCCGTTCAGCCTCAGGTCGAGCACGAACCGCTCGGCGTGCATGGAATCCGCGGCCGCCAGCGCGCGGGCGAGGAATGCCTCGAACCTCTCACCCCGCTCCTGGATCTGGTTGATCTGGCAATAGAGCAGCCGGCCCTCGGCCACCGGCACGAACCAGCTGGTCTCGCCCGTGCGCGAGAGCCAGAGCGGAGCGGGCGATCGGTCGCGGAGATCGACCCACCCGGGCCGCACGTCCCACGACCTGTCGATGTCGCCCGAGAGGTTGGGAAAGAGCCCGTCCGCCGCGAGCGTCACGGTGCGCGCCTTGCCGTTGATCTCGAGGCCCAGCTCGGCGCGGCCGGGATCGGGCGAGAGCCCGAGCGCATGGAGCACTTCCGGCATCCGCAGCAGCAGCGGGGCGTACATCCACGGAGCCATCGCGTTGTCGCGACCGATGAGCGGTGAGACCAGCGACTCGGCGGCGGCGATCGGCACGGGCCCGATGCGGATCACCCGTGCGCCGAGCAACGACCCCTGCTCCGTGGTGGCGGCGCGCACGTAGTAGCCGTCGGCGAAGCGGTGGAATGTGACCGGCAGCGTGTGGAACGCCACCACCGTATCGCGCCACGGTGAGACGTTGCTGTGTCCGTCGCCGACCATCGCGGCGAGCCGCTGGAGCTCGACGATCACCTGGTGGCGGGCCATCGCCGGGAGACGGCCGCGGATGCTCGCGAGCGCGCTGTCGAAACCGGCGCGCGACATGACATGAAACAGGTTCGCGTGCCGCATCGGCATCTCGCGGGCGAGGAAGTCCAGGTCCTCGCCCCACCGGCGCACCGCCGTCGAATCAAGCGGCGGGACGCGCGTCGCGGGTGCCGGGGCGGCGGCCTCCGCCGTTGCGGGACGCCGGACCGGGCCCCCCGACGCTGCGATCAGGAGCGCGACGGCGATCAACGGCAGCGAGCGGGGCATCGGCCACCTCGGGGACCCGGTTCACATTCCGGCCGCGGACGCGGACCGGCCCCGGTTGGACAGCCGGAACGGCTCGGAGGTTGGGGCTTCTCAGCCGGCCAGAGGCTGGTTGAGCTCCGTGCGCCAGTTCGACGGGTCGGGACCGGTCTCAGGACCCGAGACGTAGCACTCCCAGTGGTCCTGGGCGGGCGTGTGCCCCTCGGCCTTCACCCACGCGTCGAACTCACCCCACGCGGAGCCGAGTCCCTCGTAGGACCCGTGGTAGACGGTGCGCGCCACCTTGCCCGCGGGCAGCTCGCCCTGCTTCACGCGCCCGGTCGGCGAGACCGGCTTGGACACGGGCACCCCCACTTCGAAGTCGAAGGTGGTGGGACCCATCCGCAGGTGATGCGAGAACACCGGTCCGGCGGGCCCGATGCCCTGGGCGGTGACCGCCTTGATCACCTCGGTGATGCCCGGTCCCATCACGTGCTGGATCTGCTCGCGCGGGATCGTGATCCGGACCACGGCGCAGGGAAGCGCGGTGGTCTGGATGATTTGTGGCTTGTCGAGCATGACGGTCTCCGAAGTAGGCTCTGGTGGTGGAATCTCGCACCGATGCGTTGCGCTGTCTAGGAAGGGGGCGTTGAGCTTCGCTCCGCGCGCTGCCCGCCCGTCCGAATCGAAGGCATGGACCCGGTCCATTTCCGGGAGTAGGCTCTTCGTTCGCTACGGTCGCTGCCCATAAAGCCCCGGTTCATCCCCCGGCTTCGCGGGTCGAGGACGGCGACGATAGGGAGATGCCATGCACCCCAGCCTCGCACGGACGATGCGATCCCTGACGGTCGCGATGATGCTCATGGCCGGCGCCTCCGCGGCGACCGCCGACGTCACCAACGGCAGCTACGAGACCGGCCCTCCCAACCCCAGCGGCATCGTCGTGCTCCCGTCCGGCTCCACCGCGATCACCGGCTGGCTGGTGAGCCGCGGCACCATCGAGCACGTCTCGGACGTGGTGTGGCAGCCCGCCAACGGCACGCGCACCGTCGCGCTCAACGGCAGCGGTCCGGGCGGCATCTCGCAGACCATCGCCACCGCCCCGGGTGCGGAGTACTCGGTGTCGCTCATGATGGCCGGCGAGCCCTTCACGCCGCCGACCATCAAGAACCTGCGCGTGCTGGCGGCGGGCCAGTCGGGCGACTTCAGCTTCGACGCGAGCGCGGCCTGGCACTGGGCGATGGGCTGGCAGCAGCGGACGTGGAACTTCACCGCGAGCGCGAATCCCACCACGATCGAGTTCATGAGCCTCGACGCCGGCGAGTACAGCCCGATCATCGACAACGTCCAGGTCCAGCTGGTGTCCGCCTCGGTGGGCTTCCCGGAATCGGGCGAGCTGTGGCTCGGACCCGCGCACCCCAATCCCTCGCGCGGGCCGATGAGCGTCGACTTCCAGCTCCCGCGCGCGGATCGCGTGAGCCTGCGAGTGCTGGATCTCTCGGGGCGCGAGCTGACCCGGGTCGCCGACACATGGTTCGCCGCCGGACCGCATACGCTGCCCTGGGACGCGCGCCGCGGGCTCGCCGCAAACGGCGCCCGCTCCGGTGTCTATTTCCTCGAGCTGCGCACCAGCGCCGGCCGCGTCTCGCGGCGCTTCTCGCTGGTCTTCTAACCCCACCAGAGCCGAAGGAGTCTCGCGATGGCCCCCCGTACGCTTCTCGCTGGCGCAGCCGTGCTCATCGTGGTCGTCGCAGGTGCCCTTCCCGCGCGCGCGAACTGCGGCGCCGAAGGCTGTCCGTTTGCTCCCGAGGGGCCCGAAGCCGCCCGCGGACGGTTCTCGTTCGATCTCGGCTACCAGAGGATCGTCCAGGACCGCCAGTGGGACGGCACGCACGAGGTCACGGCGGAGGAGGTGCTCGCGGAGGAAGGCGGTCACATCGAGCTCGTGACGCGAACCAAGACGCTGAACCTGGTCGGACGCGCGCGCCTGACGGACGCGATCAACCTCACGGCGACGTTGCCCTACGTCGACCGGTTCCACAGCCACGCGCACGAGCACCTGCCCGGGGTGCTCGAGGCCTCCGAGTGGCGCATCAAGGGCTGGGGCGACGCGGCGATGATCGCGAGCTGGCGCTTCCTCGGCGGCGACGAGCCGGGAGCGAACCGCTTCACCGTGCTGGCCGGCATCAAGCTCCCGACCGGCGAGCGGCACGTCGAGGCGATCGAAGGCGAGGAGCCCGAGCCGCCGGTGCGCCCCGGGAGCGGATCGACCGACGGCCAGCTCGGCCTCCAGTGGAGCCGGGTGGTGACCATGCACACCATGCGGGGCGAGACCGCGGGCGTGCCGCTGAGCGCGAGCCTGCTGGGACGCTGGAACGGCGTGGGCACCGAGGGCTACCGCATGGGGAGCGAGCTCCAGCTCGCGGTGGGCGGTGGCTACCCGCTCACCCGCTGGGCGCACGTCATCGCCCAGATCAACGCCACCACCCATGGTCGCGACGTGGTCGGCGCCACCGACGCCGAGCCCCATCACACCGGGAGCACGTCGCTCTACGCCTCGCCCGGCCTGCGCATCGAGGTGATCCCCGGGCTGACCGCGTACTCGTACGTCCAGGCGCGGATCTATCAGAAGACCAACGGTCCCCAGATCACCGCGCCCTGGCACCTGTCGATCGGCACCTCGTACGCGATCGGGCGGTAGCGGCCGCCCCTAGCCGGTCTTCTTGCGTCGCACCTCGACGTGATCGAGGAGCCTGGCCGCCCACTTCCCGGCCTTGCCCGAGGCTTCGAGTTGGGCACGCAGCTCCGTCAGCTCCATCGCCTGCGCCTGGCTCGTGGTGCGATCCTCGAGCGGCAGGTCGGCGGCGCGCGACAGCCACAGGGCCAGCTGCCGCGGCACCGAGGCGTCGTTCATCGCCTGGGCGATCCTCCGGCGGTTCTTCTGAGCCGCGAGCGCCTGGAGCGCGGCGACCGGTGACCGATCGGGCGCGGCACCCGCCGCGCTCGCGGGGGCCTCTCCCAGCGCTTCGAGATGGACCCAATCGTCACCATCGCTGTCGCTCGAGGTCGTGAGCTCGAGCCGGCGCGCCTCGAACACGTCCCGCACCGTGGCGCCGTAGCGACGCCGCTGCACGATCCGCCCGCTGCCGATCCGCCACTCGTGCCGGCCGCGCGCCAGCCATGCGGCGCCCCAGCCTGCCGCGATCGTGGCCGCGAACAGCATCACCACGGGGATCAGCATCGGCCAATCGCTCATCGCGGCCTGTGCCGCCGACATCGTGAGCGCGGCCAGCACCATCACCACGACCCCGGCGACCCACGCCTGCTTGCGGCGCGTGGCGAGGCTCGCCACCAGCGCTCGCTCGCCTTCGGGCGTGATGATCTCCTCCCAGCCCTCGGGGAGCTTCACGTCGTCATGGGCCGGCGCGTCGCTCAGCCCGAGCGCGCCGCGCAGAGAGACCATCGCCTGCTCGCGGTCGTCGCGCGTGCCGAGGGTCGAGAGCTCGGCCATGCCGCGGTCGGTCTCCACCACCAGGCGGTCGTGCTTCGGGACCAGGGCGAGGCGGCGGATCAGGTGGCGCTGGACCTCGCGACGGCGCCGGAACGGGCCGCGCGCATGAACGACCTCGAGCGCCCCGCCGCGCACCGCGAGCCGGTCGGACGACCAGAGCAGCAGGAGCACCTGGTGGAAGGCGGCGATCCCGCCCACGGTCCAGATCGCGAGCCAGAAGAGCAGGAACGCGCCGAACGCGAGCACCGCGGCGAGCGTGACCGGCGAGCCGCCCGAGGTTATCGGCGTCCCGGTAAGGAGCGCGATCGCGCCCTTGACCAGCATGGTCAGGGCGAACGCCTCGCCCATCGCCCAGCCGCACAGCCAGAACAGCAGGAACGCGGCGCCGAACCAGCGCCCCGCGCCGCGGGGTGCGAGGCGGATCTCATCGCTGGCCGGCTGGGCTCCGCTGTTCATGGCGACATGGTTATCGGCACGCCGCCGGTCGTGGAGAAGGAGAAACCCGGCCCCCCCGGCGTCAGTCGCGATAGATCGTCTTGAGCGATCCCCAGGTCGCGGGACGCACCGGCGTGGGCGTGTCCACCTCGACCCTGAGCATGAAGTTGGCGACCGGCGACCCGCCGAAGTTCATGAACGCCTCCTCGGGTCGCTGATAGAACAGGTCGGCGCTCGAGCCGATGGATGGGGGATTGTTGAGGAAGAGCCCCATGCCTTCCGCCAGGAACTGGACGCCCATCCAGAGGTCCGGCCCGATCGTCACGGCCGCGCCGGGCGTCTCCGACGTCAGGGTGCCCGAGCCACCCGGGACCGAGGAGAGGAAGGGTCCCCCGATCACCGTGCCCGGCCCGCCAAACGGACCGTCGTTCGCGTAGAAGGTCGTGATCACGTCGAACGGTGTGCCGCTGCCGGTGATGTACGTAAAGCCGAACCCGCAGAGGATTCCGGTGGCGGCGAGGTGCAGATCGTCGATCACTTCCTTGCCCGCCCCGGCGACGTAGGCCCCGGGGCTGACCCCTTCGTAATTGGAGTAGACGAGCGTGCAGGCGGCGGGGATCGGCCCGCCCGGCGGCGGAGTCGCACGCGGCCCGGTGAATGGAATCACGATCACGGGCGGCGCCGGCCCGGCGACGGAGATCGAAGCGGCGAGAACCAGGGGAGCGAGGCAGAACAGAGCGCGCGGTGCCATGGCGGCCTCCAGTGGGAGGGTTCGTGGCGGTTCGGAGAAAGCGATGCTACGCCTCGCGCGTCGCGGGCTCCATCCCCATCTGGCGCTCCCAAAACGAGCGCCCGGACAGCCGTCCTGGCCGCCCGGGCGCGCTCGTTCCGCCGGTCCCGCCGGCTAGAAGCGCATCGTCAGCCCGGCGGTGGCGCTGAACGTGCCCACCATGCCGAGCTCCGCGAATCCGGAGACGTCGCTGCCGCGCGTCTGGGCGCCGACCAGAAGGTCGACCGATCCGTCGCGCTCGAGCTCGGTGGTCCGGGTCTGGAATCCGGGCAGGTTCGAGCGATCGTTCTCCTTGAGATCCGCGCTCGCGTGCACCATGCGGACGCCGCCGTAGAACCCGACCTGGTCCACCCAGCCGCCGATCTTGGCGTCGAACCCGAGCTTGGTCTCGTCGTAGTCCCAGCTGGTGGTGACGTCCTGGTCGAGGCCGGTGGCGAGCACGCTCACCGAGCCGCCCACTCTCCAGAACAGGTTGCTGGTGGGCGTGAAGTAGTCGCCGATCTGAACGCCGAGCCCGTAGAACGCACCGCCGTTCATGCCGCGGGTCTCGACCGACTGGCCGGGCGAGGTCACGTCCTTGTCGCTGACCGTAGCCTGCGACGTGCCGGCCTCGCCGTAGATCGTGAGCAGCCGCGGCAGCTCGTAAGTGAGCCTCGCCCCCACGCCCGAGCCTTCGATGTCCCAGCTCTTGGCGCGCTCGCCGGCGGTCATGCTCGACCCGTCGAAGTCGGTGGCGCTCCTGACTTGGAGCGGGGTGCTGTGCCGCCAGAGAATCGCGCCAACGCTGACGTGCCCTTCGGCACCCGCGAGCGCGGGGATGGAGCAAGATGCTGCGATCAGGGCGGCCACGACGATCGAACGATGGTGACGCATGTCAGCCTCCTCTGCGTGAGCGGCCCGGGCGGTATGAGCCACCCGGGTCATCGGCAGATGAGGCGCGGATCGTGAGCGCTATCGGCCCGCGCGCACCTTGGGCCGGCGTGATCGCGCGCGTGAGCGCTTCGTTGCGCGCGGCTTCTTCGCGGGCTTGGCCGCCCGCTTTGTCACGGGCTTGACGCCCAGCGCGCGCAGCGCAGAGGGGGCGTGGACCACGCCGTAGCCCAGGTCGGCATCCCAGCCGTCCTGGTTGATGTCGCGGGCGCTGCGCTGGAGCAGGCCCTTGAGCTGGCCGGGCGTGAACTTCGTCCGATCGCTCAGCTTCTGGCGGAGCGCCGCCGCCACGCCGGCCGCCACCGGTGACGCGGCCGAGGTGCCGGTGTCCGCCGCGTAGACGCCCGAGCCCTTGAAGTGGCTCGAGGCGGCGAGGTCGGGCTTGCGCGCCGCGATCGCTCCCGGGCCCTGCGACGAATAGCCGAGCCGCGCGTCCTTCACCGTGACCGCGGCGACCGTGACCACGTCCGGATGCGAGTTGGCGCCGTGGATGCTCGCGCCCGGCCCGCGGTCGCGGGTGCCGCACCGGCCGCTCGCGCACGGCGTGCCGCAGTTGCCCGCGGCGAAGAACACGTCGGCGCCCGCCCCCACCAGGCTCGCGACGATCTGGTTGAACGGGTGATCGGGATTGGCGGCGTAGTTCTCGGGCGAGCCGATCGGCGCGTCGTCCGAGCGGTCGTACATGCCCCAGCTGTTGTTCACCACCAGCGGCCGCTTGTCATTCTGGATGCGCTGGAGGAGATCGGCGTAGCCGGCGATCGCGTCGGAGAGGAACCCGCTCCACGCCTCGGCGCCCGAGGTGAGCAGCGCGTAGTCGAGGATCTCGGCGTCCGGGGCGGCGATCTTGGCGTCGAACGCCACCATGGTCCCGTGATCGAGCGGCGCCGAGCCCGGCACGTATTGCGGGTCGGGCGCCCAGCCGCCCGCCACCTTGATGCGCGAGCCGTCGATCCCGGTGTCCATGACCACCACCCGCACCTTGCGGCCCCGGAGCCCGGCGTCGCGCAGCGCGCGCACGCCGATCTGCGTTTCGACCTCGCGCACGCCGCCCACCGCGCCGGATCCGCAATAGGGCGCCGGGAACGCGCTGATGCGCGGATCGGCGTAGAGCCCGACGATCCGGTCGCCGCGCTCCCGCCCGAGACGCTCGACCGCGTCCTCGTCATCGCACTCGGCGACCACCGCGTAGGTGTGCGACCGGCCGGACGGGCCGTAGTCGAACCCTTCGGCCCGCGCGGCGGGCGACCCCAGGCGGGAAGTCACGCGCACCGGGTGGAACTCCTCGACCAGCCGGATGCCCGCGACTTCCATGGTGTCCTCGAGGGACTTCGCGGCCACCGAGAACGAGCGCTTCCGCCAGCCTTCCACCAGCCAATCGTAAGCGGGCATGACCACGATGCGTCGGATCACGGCGCTCCTCCTTGGGACGTTCGGCGGGGGCCTCGGTCGTGTGGGTGGGGCACGCTCAGGTGGGTTTGATGCGCGCGTCGGCGAACAAGGTGACGCCCGGGATCTCCGCCGCGCGCGCGCGGGCGCCGGCGTCGCCGGAGCCGCGCACCACGAAGCGGCCGAGCTTCGGGTTCACCGGGATCGGCCCGTAGCTGCGATCCAGCTCCAGGCCGGTGTCGGCCAGCATGCTCACCGCGTCGTCCATGGCGAGCGTCTCACCGGGGCGCTCGATCTGGATGATGACGAAGCCCTTGCGACGTGCGCGCGGCATGCGGGCCTACTGACCGCCTGGCTTGCCCGCCGGCGAGGCGGCCTTCCCCGCCGCTCCGGTCTCGGGCAGGAGCGTGAGGATCGAGTAATGGTCGAGCGGGAAGTACTTGCGGAACGATTCCTTGAGATTCTCGGGGGTGAGCAGGTCGATGCGCTCGCGGCGCTTGGCGATCCGCCTCGGATCCCATCCAAAGAGATTCATGGTCTGGAGACTTCCGGTCCAGGTGCCGTTCTGCTTCATCCCCACCTCGAGCTCCCGGCGCTCGACCTCCTGGTCCTTCTGCACGTCGGCCGCGGAGGGGCCGGCGTCGCGCAGCTTCTTCACCTCCGCGAGGGTCGCGGCGATCATCTTCTCGACGTTTTCCGGAGCGCATCCGAACGCCACGGTCATGGTCGAGTAGCCGGGCAGCGGCGCCTGGTTCGCGAACGAGGCCGACGCGCCGTAGGAGCCGCTCAGCAGCTCGCGGAGCGTCTCGCGCAGGTGATCGTTGAGGATGGTGGCCGCGGCGCGCGCCCGGTGCATGTCCAGCTCCTCGATCGCCGGCTCGTGGGTGAAGAACGTGATGCGCGTGCTCGCCTTGGGCTCGACCCCCTTGCGCACCGTCTTGCGCACGATGCCGCTGGGATAGCGCGGCCCCCTGGCCACGAACGCCGAGGCGGGCTTGCCGGTCGAGGGCAGCGAGCCGATGTAGCGCGCCAGCAGCGGCGCGATCGAGTCGACGTGGAACGCGCCGGCGAAGTAGAAGGTGAAGTCCGCGGCGTTCGCGAAGTTCCTGCGATGGAAATCCAGCACCGGCTTGAGCTTCACCGCCGCCACCTGCGCCCCCGAGGGAAGCTGGCTCATGTAGAAGCGCCCGGTGTTCACCGCGCTCAGCGTGTCCTGGAACACCTGCTCCGGGCTGTTGGCGCGGTCGGCGAAGAAGGCCGCCAGCCGGCTCTGGAGGGCCGCGAACGATTCCGGCTCCTCGGTCACATCGCCGAACCCCAGGTGCACGAGCTGGAGCGTGGTCTCGAGATCCACAGGGCGCGTGCCGCCGTTCAAGCCGTGCTGGTAGGGCCCGTAGGCCGCGGTGAGCCTCACGATCCGACCCGACAGCATCTTCTGGAGGTCGGTGGACGTGAATCCTCCCACCCCCGCGTCGTTGACCACGATGTTAGCCATGAAGGCGGTGACGAAATCCGCTGAGTCCGCGACCGAGAGCCCGCCCCTGGCGACGGCGCTGAACACGATCTCGTCCGCCTTGAAATCGGTGGGCTTGAGCCACACCTCGACGCCGTTCGAGAGCGTGAGCACCGTCACCCCGAGCTCGTCGATGACGCGCCGCCCGGTGACCGTGCCGGGGGTGGGCAGCGTCGCCATCAGCGGCTTGCCGGCGGTGGTGTCGACCCACGCCGCCACCTGCGCGTCCGCGGCCTTCGCGAGCACCGCGCGCAGCGCCGCCTCGGTGGGCACCTTGGCCGCCTTCTTCTCCGGCGCCTCGGCCAGGACCAGGCGGTTGTCGGTATGCATGAGCCGCGGAATGCGCCCGGTGACGTCGCTGAGCGTGATTCCGGGCAGCAGCGCCTTGGTCATCTGGTAGGTGGCTTCGATGCCCGGCGCCACGTTGCCGCTCAGGAAGGTCGACACGTACTGGCTCGCGAAGCCGCCGCTCTCCGACTTGTCGCGCTCGGCGTAGGCGCGCTCGTTCTGCGCCGCGATCCGGTCCTTGGCGCGCGCCAGCTCGTTCTCGAGGAATCCGTGCTGGCGCACGCGCGCCACCTCCTCGAGCAGTGCCTCGAGTCCCTTCTCGATGCCACCGTCGGCGACGTCGGCGTTCAGGGTGTAGAACTCGAGCGTCTTGCCAAACGGGGCCCCGTACGCCCCGGCGTTGAGGAACGGGGCATTCGCGCGATGCGTGATCTCGTCGAAGCGCGCGTTCAGCATGCTGCTGAACAGCGCCTCGGCCAGCCCGCGGCGGAAATCGGCGACCGTGGCGCGCTGGCGTTGCGCGTGCTTGAAGTACATGCCCACCTGCGAGCCGGTGGCCTCCTTGTCGGTCGCCACGTTCACCAGCGTCTCGGGATGCCGGGGCACCTCGAACGTGGGGGTCGGCTTGGCGTCCGGGCGCGCGGCGATGTCGCCGAAGTGCACGCGGATCAGGCTGTCCATGCGCGCCGGGTCGATGTCGCCCACCGCCACCACCGCCATGCGGTTCGGCGTGTACCAGTCGCGGTAGTAGTCGCGCAGCCGCGCCGCGGGGACCTTGCGCAGGATCTCGGGCTTGCCGATCGGGATCCGGTCCGCGTAGCGCGAGCCCTTGAAGAAGAGCGGGAACTGCTTGCGCTGGATCCGCTCCTGGGCGCCGCGACCGAGCCGCCACTCCTCGAGCACCACCCCACGCTCCTTGTCGATCTCCTGGTCGCTCATGGTGGCGCGCCCGGCGAAATCGGAGAGCGCGTTCAGGCCGCGGTCCAGCAGGCTGTCCCGGTCGGTCGGCACCTCGAGCATGTAGACCGTCTCGTCGAAGCTGGTGTACGCGTTGACGTCGGCGCCGAAACGCATGCCGATCATCTGGAGGTAGGCGACCAAATCGTCGGCGTCCTTGAAGTGCTTCGAGCCGTTGAAATTCATGTGCTCGGTGAAGTGGGCGATCCCCTGCTGGTCGTCGGCCTCGACCGTGGAGCCGGCGGCCACCGCGAGCCGCAGCGAGACGCGCGCCTCGGGCCGGCCGTTGCGCTTGATGAAGTAGCGCATGCCGTTCGGCAGCACGCCGGTGCGCACGTTGGGATCCAGGCGCAGCGAATCGGTGAGCGCCGGAGCCTGGGCCCGGACCGGAAGGCTGAACAGCAGTCCCGCGAGCGCGGCGAGCAGCAGGGGCTCAGGTCTACGCATGGCCGGGCTCCACTTTCTCGGCGGTTTCGCGCCGCTTGCGGGCGAAGAACGACTTGAGCAGCGCCCCGCACTCCTCGGCGAGCACGCCGTTCGCGACCTGGACCCGGTGATTCAAGCGCGGCTCGTGGATGACGTCGAGCACCGACCCGCAGGCGCCCGCCTTGGGATCGGTGGCGCCGTAGACCATGCGCCCGACGCGGGCCAGCACCATCGCGCCCGCGCACATCGCGCACGGCTCGAGGGTGACGTAGAGCGTGCAGTCGGACAGCCGCCACGAGCCGAGCGCGTTCGAGGCGGCGCCGATCGCGACGATCTCCGCGTGCGCGGTCGCGTCCTGCAGGCCCTCGGTCTGATTGTGGCCGCGCCCGATGATGGCGCCGTCGAGCACCACCACGCATCCCACCGGCACTTC
>DATEMP010000144.1:0-25114 GCA_035275545.1 Candidatus Eiseniibacteriota bacterium
TGCCCTGCTGCTCGATCTGCCCGGCGCGGAACCGGTAGTAGTAGACGCCGGCGCCCACGCGGCGGCCGCCGTCATCGGTCGCATCCCATGCCGCCTGGTGCCTGCCGGTGCCGACCAGCCCGTTCACGAGCGTGCGCACGCGACGGCCCTGGGAGTCGTGCAGCGTGAGGCTGACCGCCGCCGGACCGCCGGACGCCACGTCCGAGCCGATCGTGAAGTCGAAGCGGGTGTCCCGGAGCACCGGGTTCGGGTAGGCGGGAGCGGCGAACGTGACGGTCGCGACGCCGCCCGACGAGGCGGCCACCGGACCGTTCCAGAACGAGGTGCCGTCGGGCTCGTGGAGCAGCACCCAGTAGTGGTAGGTGCGACCCGGCTGCACCGTGGTGTCGACGTATTCGAAACGGGTATCCGACATCATGATGGGCTCAGGCGTGAGCTCGGCGCGGGTCGCGAAGTCGTCGGACTCGGAGCGGAACACCGAAGCGCGCACGCCCCCGGCGTCGCCGCTCACCACCAGGGTCAGCCGGCAGCCGGCGGGATCGGCATCGGCGCGGAACGTCGCGACCGCGACACCGGTCGGCTGGATCTCGGGGATCCAGAGAATGGCCGGCGTGAGGCCGCCCTCGCCGGTGGGCTGCGGCATCGGCGTGTGGCCGGTCACGTACGTGGATCCGCTCGAGCTGCCGGGGCTGCTGTTGACGAACATCGAGAAAGCGGTGACGCGCCCGGTGCGGTTCACGTAGCCCGCGTCCTTGACGTAGAGGAACCAGGGCTTCCCGTTCGAGGGCGGCAGGTAGGGCTCGGCGCCGTCCCCCTGCTTGAAGCCCACCGACCACCAGTGCTCGAGGGTGCCGAGGGTGGCCGGTCCGGTGTCGGCGGGGGTGCCGGTGCTGAGGATGACCTGCGAGCTGTCCTGCGCGTTCTGGCCCGGGCCCAGCACCTCGAAGGTGGCATCACCGAGCGAGCCCGGGTTGTAGTCGATGTCGCTGCCAATCCGCACCAGCAGGTCGTTGTCCACCGCGTTGTGGACGATCTGGTAGTAGACGGTCGCAACGCGCGCCAGCGTGCCGTAGGCAACCCGGCATGGCGCTTCCAGGTGTGAGGCGGTGAGCAGATCGATCCACTCGACGCGGTACCAGTAGGCCGAGCCGATCGCGAGTGTGGGATCGGTGTCGGCCCAGACGTACGGCTGGCGGTTGTCGTCGTTGAAGATGATCGGATCGCCCGCCGGGGGAATGATCAGCGTGTTGAGCTTGGCGAACGCGCCCGGCGCGCCGTTCACGTCCGGGGCGCGGTAGACGTTGAAGCCCAGGAACGGATACTCGCGCTGGGTGACCCACTTGAAGTCGATCCGGCTCTGGCTCGGGAGTCCGACTGCCCGCTCCTGGACCACCTGCACGCCCGAGGTGCTGTTGATTGCTTCGAGCGATGCGGCGTACATGTCCACCAGGCCCCAGCCGCAGCTCGGGTCGTAATTGATGTCGAGGCCGAAGGGATCCTGGCCGCGGTCACCGCTCGCCTTGGCGGACGGGATGTTGTGCTCGGCGGTGTTCTGGAGAATCGTCTTCACCTGGTCGGGCGTGAGGCTCGGATTGGCCTGGAGCAGGATCGCGACGCATCCCGCGACCGCCGGCGTCGACATGCTGGTGCCGGACAGCTGCTGGTAGGCACCGCCGTCGCTGGTCGGGTCGCCGTCCGCGGAGATGATGCCCGCGCCCGGGGCGACCACGCTCGGCTTCATCTCGTCGAAGTGGTCCGCGTCGCCGTCGTCGTCGCGGGGTCCTTCGTTCGAGAAGCCGGTGACCTTGTCGTCGCTCCGGTCCAGCGTGCGGCCGTGCTCCGATGCGCCGACCGAGATGCACTTGTCGGCCGCCGACGGCGAGGCGATGCACTCGATGGAGTTGTCGTTGCCGGTCGCGATCACCACGACCAGACCCGCGTCCACCGCGGTGTTCACCAGCTCGGATCCGGCGCCGTCCTGGGTGCCGCTCCCGCCCGCGCAGTCGGTGAGCGAGCCGAGCGACATGCTGACCACGTCGATGCCCTGCCAGATGCTGCCCGGCAGGAGCCCGGTCCAGAGCGTGTTCTTGTTGCTGATCACCCAGTCCAGGCCGCGGTTGGCGCCGCCCACCGAAGCGCCGGCGTCCGAGAGCACCTTGCAGTCCACCAGCCGCGCGCCGGGCGCAACGCCGGTGAAGTAGCCGTCCTGCCCGCCGGTGCCGAGCGCGGTGCCCGCGCAATGGGTGGCGTGGTAGTGGGACGCCTCGGCGCCGTGGTCCTGCGGATTCATGCTGGCGTTGGCCGCGGTCGCGCACTCCGGCTGGCCGCACCAGAACTCTCCCCCGCCCAGGAACTTGCCGAGCAGGCTCTCGTGCCCCGGATAGGTCGGGAGGACCTGATCGGGCGCGTCGTTGATGCCGGTGTCCAGGATCGCGATCACCACGCCGGTGCCGTCGAGGCCCAGCTCCTGGCGCGCGCTCGGGAACAGCGCGTAGTCCTCGGAGGCGGCAATACCGCGCGAGTCGCGCGCCCGCACCACGCGCGATCCATAGTGGTTCATGACGTAGTCGACCGGCACCGCCTCGACGCGAGTGACGCCCGGCCTGGCGAGGATCAGCTGGATCTGGGCCCAGGTCGCCTTGCTCTGGATGTAGTCGATGTGGTCGAACGGCCAGGCCATCGTCACGCCGGTGGAGAGGAGGTTCGACTGGTCGGCGGCGTTCGGCTTGTGGTCGTAGCGCACGTAGACGGCATAGATCACGCCGAGCGGATTCTCGACGCCGATGATCATCCGCTGCGAGGGGTTCTGGTTCTCGAACGCGGCATTCCATCCGTCGCTGTGCACGCGTTCGATCGCGTCGTCGATCCGGTTCTGATTCTGATCGCGCCAGGCGAAGGCGTTCGGCGCGGCCGCGAGCAGGGCGACCAGCGCAAGCAACACCGGGATCAGAGCGAGTGGCGCTCCGGGCCGGGGCGGGGCGGAGGGAACGGAGTGCACGACGGGGCCTCCTTCGGTTCGCGACAAAGCCGCGCTCGCTTTGAGCGCGCGTCTGGGAAGGAGGCTCGCGGGAGGGGCTTGACTGGCTATTGAGTGGGGGTGCGGACAAGGTCAGGCGGCCCGCGGGCGTCCGCGCATGCCCAACGGGCCCTTGGGGTTGTAACGGTGGAGCCGGCGGCCGGAAAAACCTGCGCCGGCGGGGTCCGCTAGGCCTCGAACAGCTCCGGAACCCACTCGAGGCCCAGTTCGCTGGGCGGAGCCATGTAACCGAGCAGCGCCGAAGCCGCGACCACCGAGGGGCTCGCGAGATAGCCCTCGCCGCCCACACCCATGCGGTTCGTCCAGTTGCGATTGAACGAGGTGATCGCACGCTGGCCGGGCTGGAGCGCGTCCGGCCCCTGGCCGAAGCAGGGCCCGCACCACGACTCGCGGATCTCTCCGCCCGCCGCGCGGAACACCGCGGCGATGCTCTCGCCGTCGAGGCGCGGGTCGGGGGTCTCGATCTGGCGCTTGACGCCCCCCGAGCCCGGGAAGATGACGAACTCGCGCGCCGCCTTGGCGAAGCCCCGCTCGCGTGCCGCGCGGATGACCAGTGCCGCCGACAGGAGGTCGTCGTAGCCGCCGTTGGTGCACGAGCCGATCATCGCCTTGTCGAACGCGAGCCGCTCCTTGGCCACCTCGTCGGCATGGAACGCGTTCCCGGGGCTGAACGGCTTGGCGATCATCGGCCGCACGTCCTCGAGCGCCAGCGCCTCGTCGATCTCGTAGCGCGCGTCCGCCCCGGGCTTCACGCGCGGGTAGGGCAGCGCGAGCCCCTTGTCGCGGAACCACGCCTCGGTGATCTCGTCGGCGGCGAAGATGCCGTTGAACGCCTCGGCCTCGGCCATCATGTTGCAGATGGTGTTCCGGAACGCGATCGGAAGCTGCCGCTCGGCGTCCACGAACTCGACCGACATGCCCTGCGACTGCTTCGGCCCCCAGCGGCGCAGCAGCTCGAGCACGATGTCCTTGCCGCTCACCCAGGGCTCGAGCTCGCCGGTGAACCGCACGCGCCGCGCCTTGGGGAGCGTCATATAGACGTAGCCGGTCGACCAGCCGAAGCCGAGCGTGGTCGACCCGACGCCGATGCCGATCGCGCCGTAGGCGCCGTAGGCGCGGCTGTGCGAGTCGGCGCCCGGGATCACCATGCCCGGCAGGACCAGCCCCTGCTCCGGGAAATAGAAGTGGAAGATCCCGTCGCCGGGCGTCGCGTACCAGGGCTTCTCGATCCCGTTCGACGCGGCGAACGCGCGGCCGATCGACGTCTGGCGGTCGTCCGCCTCCACCTTGGTGAACACGAAATGGTCGTTGGCGATCGCACACCGGCGCGGCCAGATCGTGTCGCCGCCGGTGATCTGGTTGAAGGTGTGGATCGAGAACGGCGCGGTGCCGTCCGAGGCGGGCAGCAGGTCCGCGTACACACGCAGCGTGGCGCCCGGCCGCGCCTCGGCGTTCCGGTCCACGCGGTGCGCCCACACGATCTGCTCGGTGGTGGTGAGCCCGCGCGCGGTTGCGGCGTCGGGCCACACGATCTCGGGCGTGACCTCGACCGACCGCCGGAACTCGCGTCGTCCGACCGCGAAGATCCCGCCGGTGCTCCGGATCTCCTCCTCCTTGGGCGTGAGCGGCACGGGGTCGTAACGCTTCTGCCGGGTCTCGTTGGCCAGCTGCCGCGTCACGGGATCGAACGTGAACGTGTCGCCGTCCTGTGCATCCGCCACCGCCTCCGGGCTCTGCACCACGTGGAGACCGAGGTTGAAGGCGTTGCGGCGGAAGATGTCGCCCATGTTGGCGCCGCACACCACCACCATCTCGAGCCCCGCCTCCTCGGCCACCCCCTTGAGCCCCGCGGGGCTCATCTCGCGCGAGGAGCCGATCGCGAACCGGTCGCCGGCCACCAGGAAGGTCTCGCCGCGGTGGACGCGGGCGCGGAAGTCGGGCATCAGGTGGCGGAACGAGCCCGCCTTCCATCGCTCGTCGAGGGTCTCGAGGCTCTCCGAGACGCAGTCCTGGGCGGGCGTGATCTGGTCGGTGTCGATCGCGTCCAGCTTCTTCCCCGGCACCTTGGCGTCCCAGAAGATCAGGGCCTGGCCGCGGATCAGGCGCCCGCCGGTCTCCTGCGACGCGGTGTCGGAGGCGCGCGGTCCGGGCAGCGACTCGAGCGTGACGCCGGGCTTCAAGCGGGCGGCCGGGATGGTCGACATGGAGCGGAAGCTAACGCGCGACGCGTAGCGCCGCAAATCCAGGCAGGGAGCGCCGCGCGGGTGCGGCTACGCGCCGGTGGTGTCCGCGAGCGGAAGCGGGGACTCGGAGAACAGCAGGATCTCGCGCACCGCGGACTTCTGGACCAGGAAGATCCCGCTCCGCGTGGTGAGCGGGAAGAACCGGCCCGGACCGTTCAGATAGTCCGACGTGCGGTTGATACTCTCCGGCATCTCCATCTGGAGCACGCCGTCGAGCTCCTCCCCGCCGCGCATGCGCACGATCACGCGCTCCTCGCGCGTGAACCGGAACGACGCGGGCCGAACCAGGTCGACCGCCACGTGCGCCGGGACCATGACGTACTGGATGTCCGGGCGCGCGACCAGGAGCATCGCGTCGTCGCTGGCGCGCTCGAACGGCAGGAACCCTTCGCCCGGATCGAGCAGCTCGAGGAGGGTCTCGGGGCCGGTGTGCAGCGCGGAGCCCGGCATCAGCGCGAGCACCCCCTCGACCGGGGGCTCGCCCGGGCGTGAGAGACGGACGCTGACGCGCAGCTTGTCGATGAACTCGGGCATGGAAGCTCTCCGGGCACGCGTGGCCTGGCTCCCGTTATCGGAAGGCGCGCCCCCCGGGTTGAGCGGCACCACGACCTTTCGGGGTGCAGGAACCCGCCCCGGAGGCCGAAAACAGATGGGATGCCGGACCCGCGGCCGGGCCGCCGCATGGCGGGCCGCCCGGGGCTCCGATCCGTGCGTTTCACGTCCCCCGAGGCCTCATGGCGCGCATCGACGCGATCTTCAAGCTGGTCAAGGAGCAGGGCGCATCCGATCTGCATCTCACGACCGGGTCGCCGCCCATGGTGCGCATCAACGGGGAGATCGTCCCGATCCCCTACGAGGCGCTGACCGCCGAGGTCATCCAGGTGCTGCTGTTCGAGCTCATGGACGCCGAGCACCGGGCGCGCTACGAGCGGGACCGCGACGTCGACTTCTCCTACGAGGTGCCGGGCGCCCTGCGCCTGCGCTGCAACATCTACGAGCAGTCGCGCGGGGTGGCCGGGGCGTTCCGCCTGCTCCCGAACCAGATCCTGACCCTCGACCAGCTCGGGCTTCCCTCCCATGTGGTGCGGTTCACCGAGATCAAGCGCGGGCTGGTGCTGGTGACCGGCCCGCCCGGGACCGGCAAGTCCAGCACGCTCGCGGCGATGATCGACCACATCAATCGCACCCAGGCGCGCCACATCCTGACGCTCGAGGATCCGATCGAGTACCGGCACGCCAACCAGCGCTCGCTCATCACCCAGCGCGAGGTGCCGCGCCACACCCCCAGTTTCGCCCAGGGGCTCAAGGCGGCGCTGCGCGAGGATCCCGACGTCATCCTGGTGGGTGAGATGCGCGACCCGGAGACCATGGCGCTGGCGATCACCGCCGCGGCCACCGGCCAGCTGGTGCTCGGGACGCTCCACACGATGAACGCCCCGCAGACCGTCGACCGCATCCTCGACACGTTCGACGGCGAGCGGCAGACCCAGGTGCGCCTGATGCTCGCCGAGTCGCTCAAGGGCGTGTTCGCGCAGCGCCTGCTGCGGCGCGCCGACGGACAGGGCCGCATCCTGGCGCTCGAGATCCTGACCGGAAACACCGCGGTCGCCTCGCTGATCCGGGAGAAGAAGACCTTCCAGCTCGGCTCGGTCATCCAGACCGGCCGGAAGGACGGGATGCAGTCGATGGACGACGCGCTCCTCACCCTGGTGCGCGGCGGCGTGGTGACCCCCGAGGACGCAGGCGCCCATCTGACGAACCGCGAGCTGCTCGGCGGCCGCGGAGACGCGGACGCCGGGGCCCGTCAGGCGGCGTGACGATGTCCGCGACCGGGCTCGCGCTGAGCGGCGACCTCAGCCTGATCTCGCTCTTCGACCTGGGCCAGCTCCTGCGGCTGAACGGCGCCACCGGCTGCCTGGTCCTGCTCGCCGGATCCCAGCGCGGCATGCTGTACTTCGATCGCGGCGAGCTGGTGAACGCGGTCGACGAGGCGGGCTGCGAGGGCGAATCGGCGGCGCTCAGCCTGTTCGCGTGGCGGGCCGGCACCTTCGAGTTCCGGGCCGACTCCTGGGGCGGCATCCGGGCCATCGAATCCGGCACCGAGGCGGTCATGATGGAGGCGGCGCGCCGCCTCGACGAGATGGCCGCCGAGCTGGGGGACGATCCATCCGACGCGGTCACCAGCGAGACCCAGCGGCTCCGCGAGCGCCAGGCGGCGATGGAAGCCCTGCGCGACGCGTTCCACCGGGTGGCGGGCGAGGCGAGCGAGCAGCGACCCGCGGTCGACCCGCTGGCGATCACCGTGCACCTCTACGAGCTCACCGAGCCCGAGGACCGGCTGCTCTACCGTCCCGGCCATCCCCCTTTCATGCGCCGGCGCGGCTGCTGGTCGCCGGTCCCGGAGCCGCCGCTCACCGGCGCGGATTACGAGGCGCTGCGGAGCCGGCTCACCCGCGCGTGCGATCCCGTCGGTCCGGGCGAGATGAACCACGGCTCGAGCCGGCACATGACGCTCGCCGACGGACGCGTGCTCTCCCTCGACATGCTCGACGACGGCAGCGAGGAATCGCTCTGGCTGAGGCCCGCGGGCTCCGGCACGATCAACCCCGAGGACAACCAGTCGGGCGATCTCATCACGCTCACCGAGCTGGTCGAGCTGCCCGAGTCCCTCCTGCTGCTCGGGGCCGCCGACTTCGGCACCGCGCGCCGGCTGCTCGCCACGGTCGCGAACCTCGCCACCGGGCCCGCCGACACGCTGGTCATGGTCTCGGCCGACGGCACCTGCCGGCCGCGCACCGAGAACGGCGTCACGCTCGCGACCACGCCCGCCCAGCTCCGCTCGGTGCTCGACAGCGTCCGCCCCGACATCGTGGCACTCGACCCCGACCTGGGCGCCGAGGCGGTGGCGATCGACGACCTCGCCACCGTGCCCCGCATCCTCGCCACGCTCTCCGGCCACGAGGCCGCGTCGCTCGCGGTGCGCTGGCTGCTCCGCGTCCGCTGCCGGCATCCCGAGCCGGCGCGCGCGTGGCTGGCGGCGACCCTCGCCGGGCTGGTCACCGCCCGGCTCACGGCGGACACCAACCCCACGCTGCACATCTCGGCGTGGCCGCTGGAAGCGTGCGACCGCGAGCTCGCCCTGCGCGGCGACGCTGCTGCGCTCGCCCGGCGGCTCGCGTCGATGCTGACGCGCTAACCCCGCACCGACAAAGGCGCTCCCTCCGCAGTCCGGGTGCACCGGCCCGCCGGCTCACATCCGTTCGGTCGCCTGGTGCATCCAATGGGCACTTCACCTGGAGGAGGTGCTCATCATGGGTCTGGTGCCGACCGACATCCTTTCCGATCCCGTCCCCCCACGTCCCGCCCGCGCCGATGCGCCCGCGGACGACGGTGCGCTGCTCGATGCCTACTCCCAGGCGGTGACCGACGCCGTGGAGCGCGCCGGGCCCGCGGTGGTGAACATCGAGGTGCACGGCATCCCGCACCGGCCGTCGCGCCGGCCGCAGCCGGAAGGCGGCACCGGCTCCGGGTTCCTGTTCACGCCCGATGGGCTGATCCTCACCAACAGCCACGTCGTCCACGGCGCGCGCCGCATCGAGGTCACGGTGCAGGACGGGCGCCATCTGGAGGCTTCGCTGGTGGGCGACGATCCCGACACCGATCTCGCCGTGATCCGCGTCACCGGCGACGACCTCGCGAGCGTCGAGCTCGGCGATTCGACCACGCTCCGGCCCGGCCAGCTGGTGATCGCGATCGGCAACCCGCTCGGCTTCCAGGCCACGGTCACGGCCGGGGTGGTGAGCGCGCTCGGGCGCTCGCTGCGCTCGCGCTCGGGGCGCCTCATGGACAACATCATCCAGACCGACGCCGCGCTCAATCCCGGCAACTCGGGCGGCCCGCTGGTCGACTCGCGCGGCCGCGTGGTGGGCGTCAACACCGCCGTGATCCTGCCTGCGCAGGGGCTGTGCTTCGCGATTCCCTCCCACACCGCGCGCTGGGTGGCGAGCCGCCTCATCCAGCACGGGCGCATCCGCCGCGGCTGGCTCGGGCTCGGCGGGCAGACCGCGAAGCTCCAGCGCCGCCTGGTGCTCCACCATCAGCTCGAGGCCGGCAGCGGCATGCTGGTGCTCCACGTGGAGCCGGGAAGCCCCGCCCACACCGCGGGCCTGCAGGAGGGCGACGTGATCGTGGCGCTCGAGGGCCAGCCGGTCACGGGCTTCGACGATCTGCACCGGCTGCTCACCGAGGGTCGCATCGGCGTGCGCACCGCGCTCACCGTCGTGCGGCGCACCGAGAAGCGCGTGCTCGAGGTGATCCCGGCCGACTCGCAGCCCGCCGGACGTGACTAGGGACCGGGCGCCCGCCGCTCCAGCCGGCCCGCGCACCGGCCGATAACCCGGCCATGTCACCGTTCTTCTGGACGATGATCGTGGTGTTCGTGATCGTCGACATCGCGGTGGTGCTGCTCGTGATCCGGCGCACCGGCTCGACGCTGTTCGGGCTCACGCTCCCGGGCGGCGACCGCAACAAGGTGCTGGAATCGGTGCACGCCATGGTGGGTGACTACCTGCGCGTGAACTACAGTGGCGATCCGCAGCAGCTCGCGACCGCCCTCTCCGGGCTCATCCCCCAGCTGCGCGACATGCTGCGCAGCCACGGCGTCGAGCCCAAGCCGGAGATCGTGCGCGCGCTGGTCGAGGTCTCGGCCGCCAAGCACCGGGTCGCCAGCACCCGCGAGCTGCGCGAGGCGCTCGCCACGCTCGGCTAGGGCGTGGGCGGCGGCGCCGCGGGTGTTGCTCCCCCCATCTCGATGCCGCGGAACAGGGTGGTGAGGTGCTCCTTCATCGCCGTGTCCTGCACCGCATAGTTGATCGCGCCGTCCATCAGCGTGCGGTCCCCGGCCACCATCGCCAGCAGGCGCTGGCGGGCGCCGCCGCTCGCCATGACGCGATCGAGCAGCGCCTCGCGGGTCGAGTCCGCGCTCAGCAGCCGGTCCACGAGCTGCCCCTGGAGATCGGGGTTCGCCGCCACCTTGACCCACAGCTCGTCGCGCAGCGTTTCGTTGGCGAGCAGCCGATCGACGGCGTTTCCGCACCCGGCGAGCGTCCAGGCCGCGAACGCCGACACCACCATCCAGGCGATCCACCGCCGTGCGGCAACCAGGGACCCGTGCATCGATGCTCCTCCTCGGTGGGTGTTCGGATCAGGCGACCGGCGGCTGCTTGAGATGCCAGTCGGTGCGCGACTGATAGGCGTTGCCGACCTGGACCAGCGTGCCCTCGGAGAACGCCGGCCCCATGAAGGCGATCGAGGTCGGCAGGCCGTTCTCGCCCAGGCCGTTGGGCATCGCGAGCGCCGGCAGGCCACAGAGGTTGCCGGCCGGGATCAGCGCCGGACCGGAGCTGATGCCGGGATAGACGTCCTCGAAGTTCTTGTCGGCGGGATAGGCGACCGTCCCGCGCGTGGGCGAGGCGATCGCATCGAAGCGCTCGAACAGCTTGGCGACCGCGCGCTTCATCGGCCGGCGCAGGCGCATCGCGTGGAGGTAGTCCACCGCCGGGATGAGCGTGGCGCCGTAGCCTCCGTGGCGGTCCTTGGGGCACTGGAGCTCCTTGAGCCTGCCGCTCTCGATCAGGTCGATGAACGCGCTCGCCCCCTCGGCCCCCACGATCGCGCCGACCGCGGGGCCCCACGGCAGGTCGGGCCACTCGACATCGCGCGTCACGTCGATCACGCCCTTGAGGGCGTCGAGCGACTTCTCGAAGTTCGCCCGCACCTCGGGCTGCACCTTCTCGGTGCACCCTTTCGGCACCGCGACCCGCAGCGGCTTGGGCGGCGTCATCCGCCGCTCGTAGGGGAACGGGCGCGCGGCGGTGCTCTCGTCGCGCGGGTCGCGGCCGGCGACCGCCGCGAGCACGATCGCGCAATCGTCGGCGGTGCGCCCCATCGGTCCGAGCTTGTCGAGCGTCCAGCACAGCGCCATCGCCCCGTGTCGGCTGATGCGTCCGTAGGTGGGCCGCAGCCCGGTGACCCCGGAGTAGGCGGAGGGCGTGAGGATCGAGCCCGAGGTCTCGGAGCCGATCGCGAACGGCACCAGGCCCGCGGCCACCGCCGCACCCGGACCGCTCGACGAGCCGCCGCTCCAGAACTTCGTGTTCCACGGCGTGAGCCCGGGTCCGGTGAACGAGGCGTCCGCGTGGTTGTAGCCCATGCCGCCCGCCAGCTCGACCATCGCCAGCTTGGCGCACAGCACCGCGCCCGCCGCGCGCAGCCGCTCGACGATCGTGGCGTCGTAGTCGAACTTCTGATCCTTGTAGGGCGCCGCACCCCAGGTGGTGGGCGCGTTCTTCGTGGCCACCAGGTCCTTGGCGCCGTACGGGATCCCGTGCAGCAGGCCATGGTCCTTGCCGGCCGCCAGGTCCTTCTCGGCGCGCCGCGCGTCGGCGAGCGCCGATTCGCGCATCACGGTCACGACCGCGTTGTACCGCGGCCCCAGCTTCTCGAGACGGTCGAGGCAGCCGGTCGTGAGCTCGACCGGCGAGATCCTCTTGGCGCGGATCCGGGCGGCCAGCTCGCGCACCGGCAGGAAGAACGTGGTGTCGTCGGTCATGGCGGCCTCAGGCGTGGAAGGTGACGTCGGGCTCGTCGGCGTTCGTGAGCTTGCTCTCGCGCAGACGCTTCCCTGCTTGCACGCGCCCGTCGAGCTCGCGCGTGATCGCCTCCATCTGGTCCGGCGTCAGGTGCTTGCCGTAGCGGCGGCGCACGATCTCGGCGAGCGAGCGGGCGTCCTCGGAGATCTCGGCGGGTGGCGCGGGTGCGGCGACCGAGTCCGGCTTGGCGGGCGTGGCGCCCGCGGGCGGCGTGGCCGACTGTGCGAGCGCGAGCGCGCGCGGGACGAGCGTGGACGAGAGGCCGGCGAGCCCCAGGGTCTTGAGGAAGCGGCGCCGGTCCGGGACGGTGCGCGACGGGTGTTCCATGCGAACCTCCGGGAGCAACCGGGGAGACGGTGGCGGTGGAAGACGCGCAGCGTACCCGGCCGATTCCCGTGCCGCCAGCCGAGAATGCACGCCCGCCGGCGTGGACCGATGCTAGGATGCACCGCCATGGCAAAGCTCTCGAACCCGGCGATCCGGCTGGACGGCGTGGACCAGGGGTCGCTCGCCCCGCTCGCGCAGGGACTGATCGGCTCCGAGGTCCTGCGCATCGCCGCCGAGGTGCGCGCACTGGTGGCCGAAGGCCGGCCGGTGTGCAACCTCACGGTCGGCGACTTCGACCCGCGCGAGTTCCCACTGCCGGTGGCACTCCGCGACGGCGTCCACCGGGCGCTCGCGGCCGGCCACACCAACTACCCGCCCTCGAACGGCGTCATGGAGCTGCGCAAGGCGGTGGTGCGCTTCATCCAGCGCGAGTTCGGGCTGGAATATCCGCTCGAGTCCGTGCTGGTGGCGGGCGGCGCCCGCCCGCTCATCTACGCCACCTACCGCGCGCTGGTGGCCCCGGCCGAGCACGTCGCCTACCCGGTGCCCTCGTGGAACAACAACCACTACTGCTACCTCACCGGAGCGCGCGGCCTCCAGATCGAGGTGAGCCGGGCGGCGAACTTCCATCCCACGCCCGAGCAGGTGCGGGCTCTGCTGCCCAGGATCCGGCTGCTGGCGCTCAACACGCCGCTCAACCCCACCGGCACCGCGATGGACCCGGGCGCGCTCGCGGAGATCGCGCGCGACCTGGTGGAGGAGAACGCGCGCCGCCGCGCCCAGGGGGAGCGGCCGGTGTTCCTCATGTACGACCAAGTGTACTGGTCGCTCGAGTTCGACCGCGAGCTGCCGGTGACCCCGGTGGGGCTCGTGCCGGAGGTGGCGCCGTACGTGGTGATGCTCGATGCGATCTCCAAGTCGCTCGCGGCGACCGGCCTGAGGGTGGGCTGGTCGGTGGCGGCACCCCCGGTGACCCAGGCGATGTCGGACCTGCTCGGGCACGTCGGCGCGTGGGCGCCCAAGGCCGAGCAGATCGCGACCGCGGAGTTCCTGGACGACGCGCCGGCGTTCCATGCGTTCCGACTCGAGATGCATCGCCGACTGCGCGAGCGCCTCGAGCTGCTCCACCGTGAGCTCACCGCCCTCGCCCAGCGCGGGATGCCGGTCGAGGCGGTGGCGCCCGAGGGCACGCTCTACCTCTCGGCGCGCTTCGACCTGTTCGGCAAGCGCCGCGCCGACGGCACCGAGATCACGACCAACGAGGACATCCGCCGGCTGCTCCTGCACGAGGCGGGCGTGGCGGTGGTCCCGTTCCAGGCGTTCGGTCTCGCGCGCGAGGACGGCTGGATGCGGCTCTCGATCGGCTCGGTCTCGCCGGAGGCGATCTGCGACGGCATGGCCCGGCTCGGGAAGGTGGTCGAGCGGCTGTCGGCCTGAAGCGCGCTGCCCTCCGGCTCAGCTCTTGAGCAGGTTCCGCAGCACGGTCTGGAGGATGCCGCCGTTCCGGTAGTAGTCCACCTCGACCGGCGTGTCGAGCCGGGCGATCGCGTGGAAGCTCAGCACCGAGCCGTCCTCGCGCCGCGCGCTCACCGCGACCCGGAGTCGCGGGCTCAAGCCCTGCGCCAGCCCGATGACGTCGAACGCCTCGCGCCCGGTGAGCCCCAGGCTCTCCGCGGTTTGCCCGCTCTCGTACTGCAGCGGCAGCACGCCCATGCCGACCAGGTTCGAGCGGTGGATGCGCTCGTAGCTCTCCGCGAGCACCGCGCGCACGCCCAGCAGCAGCGTGCCCTTGGCCGCCCAGTCGCGCGACGAGCCGGTGCCGTACTCCTTGCCCGCCAGCACCACGAGCGGCGTGCCGGCAGCGCGATAGTTCTCGGCCGCCTCGAAGACACTCATGGTCTCGCAGGTCGGGAAGTACATCGTGATGTTGCCCTCGCTCCCGGGGATGAGCAGGTTCTTGAGCCGGATGTTGGCGAACGTGCCGCGCACCATGACCAGGTCGTTGCCGCGCCGCGAGCCGTAGGAGTTGAAGTCACGCTTCCCGACGGCGTGCGCCTTGAGCCACCGCCCCGCCGGACTGTCCTCGGCGATGTCACCGGCCGGTGAGATGTGGTCGGTGGTCACCGAGTCGCCGACCATCACCAGGACCCGCGCGCCCCGGATGTCGGTGAGCGCGGCGGGGTCGGGGGTCAGCCCCTGGAAGAACGGCGGCTCGTGGATGTAGGTCGAGCTCTCATCCCAGGTGTAGAGATCGCCCCCCGCGACCGGGATCGCGTTCCACTTGGGATTGCCGTCGAACACGTTCCCATAGCTCCCGGTGAACATCTCGGGCTTGAGCGAAGCGGCGACCATGTCGCCGATCTCCTTCTGACTGGGCCAGATGTCCCGCAGGTAGACCGGCTTGCCATCGCTGCCGGTACCGAGCGGCTCCCGCTCGAGATCGATATCGACGGTTCCGGCGAGCGCATACGCGACCACCAGCGGCGGCGAGGCGAGATAGTTGGCGCGGGTATGTGGATTGATACGTCCTTCGAAATTCCGATTGCCCGAGAGCACCGCAGCTGCGACGAGCTTGTTCTCAGTCACCGCGCGGGCAATGGACTCTGGAAGCGGACCGCTGTTCCCGATGCAGGTCATACAACCCAGCCCAACTATATGAAAGCCAAGCGTTTCTAGATCAGTTAATAATCCGGATTCCTTCAGATACTCGGTCACCACTTTCGAGCCGGGCGCCATGCTGGTCTTCACGTGCGGCTTGGAGCGCAGCCCGCGCTGGACCGCCTTGCGCGCCAGCAGCCCCGCCGCCAGCATCACCGACGGGTTCGAGGTGTTCGTGCACGAAGTGATCGCCGCGATCACCACCGAGCCGTGGGCGAGCTTCGAGGTCGAGCCGTTGGTGCCCACCTCCGCGGTGCGCGCGAGCTCCGTCTCGGCGAGCCCGTAGCCGCGCTCCTTGACCGGGGCGGTGAGCGTGCGGCGGAAGCTCGGCTTCATGTCGGCCATCGGCACCCGGTCCTGCGGCCGCTTGGGGCCGGCGAGGCTCGGCTCCACGAGCGCGAGGTCGAGCGCCAGCGAGTCGCTGTACTCGGGATCGGGCGACGCGTCGGTGCGGAACAGGCCCTGCTCCTTGCAGTAGCGCTCCACCAGGGCAGCCGCGTCGGCGCGCCCGGTGCGCGTCAGGTAGCGGAGCGTCTCGTCGTCGACCGGGAAGAATCCCATCGTCGCGCCGTACTCGGGCGCCATGTTGCCGATGGTCGCCCGGTCGGGCAGCGACATGGCCGAGAGCCCGGGGCCGTAGAACTCGACGAACTGGTCGACCACGCCCTTCTTGCGCAGCATCTGGGTCACCGTGAGCACCAGGTCGGTGGCGGTGACGCCGTCGCGCAGCGCGCCGGTGAGCTTGAAGCCCACGACGCGCGGCATGACCATGTAGAGCGGCTGGCCGAGCATGACCGCCTCGGCCTCGATTCCCCCCACGCCCCAACCCACCACGCCCAGCCCGTTGATCATCGTGGTGTGCGAGTCGGTGCCCACCAGCGTGTCCGGATAGGCGGCGGTGCCCCCGGGGCCGGGCCCGGTCAGGACGCCGCGCGCCAGGTACTCGAGGTTCACCTGGTGCACGATCCCGGTCGCGGGCGGGACGACGCGGAAGTTGGCGAACGCCTTCTGGCCCCAGCGCAGGAACTCGTAGCGCTCGCGGTTGCGCTGGAACTCGATCTCGGCGTTGCGCTCGAGCGCGATCACGTTGCCGAACACGTCCACCTGGACCGAGTGGTCGATCACCAGGTCGACGTTCACCAGCGGGTTGATGCGCTTGGGGTCGCCGCCCAGGCGCTGGACCGCGTCGCGCATCGCGGCGAGGTCCACGACGCACGGGACGCCGGTGAAGTCCTGGAGGATGACGCGCGCGGGCTTGAAGGGGATCTCGTGCGCGGTGTCGTC
Source organism: Candidatus Eiseniibacteriota bacterium (assembly GCA_035275545.1). Lineage (GTDB taxonomy): Bacteria > Eisenbacteria > RBG-16-71-46 > RBG-16-71-46 > RBG-16-71-46 > WS-11. The sequence goes on from DATEMP010000144.1 coordinate 16,200, forward strand.
CGCGGTCGACGTCCAGCCGGCGATCCGGCGCACGTCGTCCTCGGTGACCTGGTAGCCGTCGCAGCTCCGCAGGGCCGCTTCGAGCAGCACCTTGATGGAGTAGGGCAGCCGCTGGATCGGCCGGCCGAGGGAGGCCTCGAGGCGGTCGAGACGGTGGATCTGGAGCGGGCCGGCGGGGGTGGCGAGCGCGGTGCGGGCGCCGAACGGGTCGTTCTGGCGTGAGCGGTCCATGACGCGTCCTTTCCTTTGGGGCGCACAGGGCCCCGGGACAGACGGCGGGGACACACAGGGTCCCCGAGGAACGGCGGCAGTATAGCACCGTTATCGGCTAATCTCGTCGGCAAGGGAGGGCCCAGCATGAGCGAAGGCGACAAGCTCGGAATCCTGGTGGGCGGCGGGCCGGCGCCGGGGATCAACGCGGTGATCGGCGCGGCGACGATCCGCGCGGTGCTCGAGGGCGTCGACGTGATCGCGATCGAGGACGGGTTCGAGTGGATCATGCACGGCGACCTCGATCACGTGCGCCCGCTCACGATCGAGAACACCAGCCGCATCCACTTCCGCGGCGGGTCGGCGATCGGCATCTCGCGCGCCAACCCCACGACCTCCCCCGAGCTGCTCGAGAACTCGGTGCGCTCGCTGCTGCGCCTGGGCATCAACCAGCTCATCACCATCGGCGGCGACGACACCGCGTTCTCGGCGATGAAGATCGAGGAGCGCGCCTCGGGGCGGATCCGCGTGGTCCACGTGCCGAAGACGATCGACAACGATCTCGAGCTGCCGGCGCACGTCGACACGTTCGGCTACCAGACCGCGCGTCACGTCGCGGTCGAGATCCTCAAGAACCTCATGATCGACGCGCGCACCACGTCGCGCTGGTACTTCGTCATCAGCATGGGCCGCAAGGCCGGCCACCTGGCGCTGGGGATCGGCAAGGCCGCGGGCGCGACCCTCACGCTCATCCCCGAGGAGTTCAAGGCGCCCACCCGGCTCAAGACCATCGTCGACACGCTCGCGGGCGCCATCATCAAGCGCCTCGCCGACGGGCGGCTCGACGGCGTGGCGGTGATCGCCGAGGGCGTCGTGCTCGGGATCGATCCCCGCGACCTCGCCGAGATCAAGACGGTCGGGCGCGACGAGCACGGCCACCCCAACCTGTCGGACGTGAACCTGGGCGAGATCCTCAAGCGCGAGGTCGAGAAGCGCCTCGAGCCGCTGCGGCTCAAGGCGCGGATCTCCGACAAGGAGATCGGCTACGAGCTGCGCTGCGCCGACCCGATCCCGCTCGACATGGAGTACGCGCGTGACCTGGGCTTCTGCGCGGCGAAGCTGCTGCTGAGCGGCGGCAACGCGGCGATGGTCTCCATGCAGGCCGGACACTTCGTGCCGATCCCGTTCTCGATCCTGATCGACCCCGCGACCGGGCGCTCGCGGGTGCGCATGGTGGAGGTCGGGTCCGAGCGCTACGCGATCGCCCGCCGCTACATGATCCGGCTGCGCCGCGACGACTTCGAGGACGCCCAGGAAATGGCGCGGCTCGCCGGAACCGCGGGGCTGACCGTTGAGGAGTTCCGGAAGCAGTTCGCCTACCTGGGCGCGGAGGAGCCGGTCACGGTCGAGCTCGGCGGACCGCGCCCCCCCGAGCCGGTCACCCGCCTGGGCGCCGCACCCAGCGACGCGCGGAGCTGACTAGAGCAGCTCCTTGAGCCGCGCGTAGCCGGCGCGGCTGACCGGCAGCTCGCGGCCGCCGGCGAGGATCGCGACGCGGCTGTCCTTGGCGTAGAGCTCGAGCCGCCCGAGCCGCTCGACGTTGAGCACGTACGAGCGGTGGATGCGCACGAAGCGGTCGGGATCGAGCCCCGCGGAGATGTCGGCGAGCGTCCCGGCCTTGAGGTGGCTCTTGCCGCCCGCGTGGATCGCCACGTAGTCGTCCTGCGCCTCGAGGTAGTCGAGCTGGTCGGCGGGGATGACGTGGACGTTCGGCCCGTCCTTGACCAGCAGCCGCTCGACGAACTGCCCCGGACGGCGCGCGGCCGCCGCGATCTGGCCGGGCGCCAGCACCGGGACGTCGGCGCGGCGCTTCCGCACCAGCGCCAGCGCCTCGGCGAGCCGCTCGCGGGCGAACGGCTTGAGCAGGTAGTCGACCGCGTGCACCTCGAACGCCTTGAGCGCGTACTCGTCGTAGGCGGTGACGAACACCACCGCCGGCCCCGGCTCGATCAGCTCCAGCACCTCGAACCCGTCGAGCTTGGGCATCTGGACGTCGAGGAACACCAGGTCGGGCGCGAGCTCGCCGATCCGCTTGACCGCCTCGAAGCCGTTGGCGCACTCCCCCACCACCTCGACGCCGCCGTCCGCCGCCAGGTACTCGCGCAGGAGGGCGCGCGCCGGGACCTCGTCGTCGACGATCACCGCGCGCAGCACGGGCTCAGCGGCCATCGGAGCTCTCCCCGGGGACCGCACCGTCGGTCGCGGGCAGGGTCACGGTGACACGGAAGCGGTCGGGCGAGCGGTCCACGTCGACGCGCGTGTTCCGCCGGTCGAGCGCGTCGAGGCGCGCGCGCACGTTCTCGAGCCCCAACCCCTGGCCGCGCCGCGGCGGCGCCTCGGGATCGCGCGGGTTCTCGACTTCGACCACCAGCGCGTCGCCGCGGCGGTGCGCCTCGATCCGGATGGTGCCGCCCTCGACGCGGTCGGCGACCCCGTGCTTCACCGCGTTCTCGACCAGCGGCTGGAGCAGGAGCGGCGGCACCAGGCAGCGGAGCGCCGCGGCGTCGGCGCGCTGGTCCACGGAGAGGCGGGCACCGAAACGCACATGCTCGATCGCCAGGTAGCGCTCGGCGAGCCCCAGCTCCTCCTCGAGCGAGACGCGATCGCGGCCGCCCAGGCTCAGGCTCTGGCGCAGGAAGTCACCGAGCAGCTGGCACATGCGCCGCGCCGCTTCGGGATCGGGCGCGGCGAGCGCGCTGATCGAGTTCAAGCTGTTGAACAGGAAGTGGGGATTGATCTGGGCGCGCAGCGCCCGCAGCTCGGCCTCGCGCGCGGTGACCTGCGACTCGAACACCTGCCGCTCAGCGGTGCGCGACGACTCGAAGACGATGATCATGTAGTGGACCATGACCGAGAGCAGGTAGAGCGGCACGCCCGCCACGAACAGCGGCACCAGGTCGGCGAGCCGCGTGTCCCGGCCGGGATCGATGCCGAAGCCGCGCGCCAGGATCGCACCCCACAGGGCGCCCGCCCCCACCCACACCGCGCTCGCCTGCACGGCGGCGCCCGCGAGCGTCAGCAGCGTGCGCACCGGGCGCGCCCCGCCCAGGGGATTCGCGCGGCAGATCCACCACGCCGAGAGGCACACCGACGCGTAGAAGAGTGTGAGCGGTCCCGCGAACGCGACCGCGTCGAGCCACGGGCGCGGCCGCAGCAGGTTGAGCAGGAACGCCATGAGCGGCACCAGGCTGAAGCAGCCCGCCAGGTACAGCACCACCCGCAAGCGGCCGGAGAGCAGCGGATGCATGGCTCAGTTCTTCACTTCGACGCCGCCCATCACCACCAGGCCCTTCACCACGAGCTGAGTCTTCACCTCGGATTCGGATTTCGTCGTGTCCTCGTAGCCGGCCATGATCGGCAGCACCTCGCTCTGCACCTGCCAGTCCTTGGGCACGCGGATCTCGACGCCGCCCCACCACGCCATGACATGGATCACCACCGTCGGCGTCGCGGCGGTGGCGTTGCGCAGGTCGAGCTCGACGCCGCCCATGACCGCGGTGGCCTCGCCGCCCCGGAACTGGCTGGAGACCAGCTTGTGGCCCACGCCCCCCATCATGACGAACGCGTTGGCGTAGTCCGAGGCATCCGACGAGGAGCCGGTCTCGCGCTGGCGCCTCAGCGAGCCGACCACCAGCGACGCGCCCGCGATCACGAAGAAGAGCGGCCAGAGATCCCAGATACCGACGTGGATCACGTTCAGATTGCCGAGCAGGAGCCACAGGCCGATGAAGGTGAACAGCCCGCCGGCGATCATCTGCGGCCGGTTGTTGACGCCGATCAGCTTGGTGAGCCCGATCACGATCAGCACCACCGGCCAGTACCGGAGGATCGGTCCGGATTCGAGGATGCCCAGGTTGTCGAGGGTGAACAGCAGCCCGAGCCACACCACGACGATGCCCAGGATGAGCTGGGCGCTCACGCGCCGGCGGGTCTCAGCCATGACGCACCTCCTCGAAGCGACGTTCCGCCGGGGCCGTGCGTGCGGAGGCCGCCCACAGCCACGCCGCGCCCCCCGCCACCACCGCCGCCGCGAGCGCCGGGGCGGCCAGCAATCCCGCCACCTTGAAGATGGCGCTGGCCACGGCCGCGAAGGCCGGCCACCACTGCCACGACCACACGGCGAGCAGCACCACGTTCTGGACCACCAGCCACCCGACCAGCGCGCCCACCACGAACAGCAGCCCGGGGCGCCGGGGCTTCACGGTCGCCAGACCATCGTTACGCACGGTTGGGCTCCTTCTCATCGTCATCCTTCCCGACCCCGAACTTCTTCACCACCCCCACCTTGATGGTCGACTTGGACGCGCTCGGGAAGAGCGAGCCGAAGATCATCCCGGCGCCGATCGCCACGGCGATCACAGGCCAGGAGTTGGAGAACGAAAGGCCGTACCAGTCCCGGGTGCAGGCGAGGACCCACAGCCCGATCACGATCATCGACGCGCCGCCCCCCACGTCGCGCTTCTCCCGCGGTGCGATGATCGAGCTGATGCCGAAGAACACCATCACCAGCGGCCAGTAGCGGAAGACCGAGCGCATCTCGATGACGTCCAGCTGGTCGAGCCACAGCACGACGCCCGCCGCCATCAGGATGAGCCCGAAGAACACCTGCCCGGCCCGATCCCCACCTTTACCGTTCGTCATCGCGCGCCTCCTTTCCCGGACCGGCCCGCTGCCGGCCTACACACGGGAAGTTACGGACGAAAGGCGTTGCGCTCGCGCGGTTTCCGGCGAGCGGTGGTGAGACGTCGGTGAACGGCGACTGGGGTCGGCCGGCGGCCCCTACTTCGCCGCCTCCACCCGGGCGTACCAGGCCTCGACCTGCTCGCGCAGCACCGGCAGCGCCACCGCGCCGTTCCGCAGCACCGCGTCGTGGAAGCCCTTGATGTCGAAGCGCTCGCCCAGCCGCTGCTTCCCCTCCTCGCGCAGCTTGAGGATCTCGAGCTGCCCCACCTTGTACGCGAGCGCCTGGCCGGGCCACGAGAGATAGCGATCGATCTCGTCATGGATCTCGCTCACCGGCAGGAGCGTGTTGTCGGTCATGTAGGCCTCGGCCTCCTCGATGGTCCAGTCCTGGGAGTGGAGGCCGGTGTCCACGACCAGGCGCGCGGACCTCCACAGGTCGAAGGCCAGCATCCCGAGGCGATCGACGGGATCGGAGTAGAGCCCCATCTCGTCCGCCAGGCGCTCGGCGTAGAGGGCCCAGCCTTCCGCGAACGCGGTGACGCGAAGGTGCCGGCGGAACGCAGGCAATCCGGTCAGCTCCTGGGCGATCGCGACCTGGACGTGGTGGCCGGGGATCCCCTCGTGGTACGCCAGCGCCTCGGCCTCGAAGCGCCGGCGCGACCTGGGTGCGACGGTGTTGATGAGGTAGTAGCCCGGGCGCGCTCCATCCGGCACCGGCGGCTGGTAGAAGGGGAGCACGGACGGCGCCACGCCCTCCATCACCTTGACCTCGCACGCCGCCCGGGGCGGCGTCAGGAACCAGCGTGGGAGTGCCGCCTGGGCGCGGGTCAACGACGCGCGCGCCCGCGCTTCGACCTCCGCCCCGTTCGCGAAGTAGAGGGTGGAGTCCTCGCGCAGCCGCTGCTGGAGCGTCGCGAACTCGGCGGTGCCGAACACGCGGGCGCCGAGCTCGCCGAACTCCTGGCGGACCCGGGCCACCTGTTCGAGCCCGATCTGGTGGACCTGCGCGGGGTCCAGGTCGAGCGATGTCTGGATGCGGATCTGGGCCCGATAGCACTCCGGGCCGCCCGGGATCCGGGAGAGCCCGGGGTGTTCGTCCGAGCGCGCCGCCCGCAGCATCACCTGGTCCAGGAACACCCGATAGCGCTCGAATGCGGGCTGGACGCTGTCGCGCACCGCCTGCGTCAGGTCGCGACGGAACGCCTCGGCCGCGCCCGCGGGCCAGCCGTCCCGGGACGGCTCGAGGGGACGCAACAGCGCCCAGGTCTCGACCGGCCGGCGCAGCCCGGCGAGCTGTCTCATGACGCGACGGACCACGCTCGCGGGGGGCACGCGGCGGGCGGCGATCCCGCGCCGCAGGTTGGCGATGTGCTGGTCCATGTACCGCGGGATCGCGCGACAGCGCTGGACGTAGTCGGCCGCCTGGGCGGGTGTCTCGATCACCGTGATCTCCGACAGATTGGGCAGCGCCACCTGGGGACCCTGCTGGCTGTCCACGAGCCATTCGTCGTTCCGGCACGAGAGCGCGTCCAGCTGATCCTGGACATCCTTGAGCAGCACCGCGCGCGTCACCCGCTCGTCGGCCGAGAGGGTGCCGGCGTCGAGCGCGCGCGCGGAGGCCAGGACGCGCTCGAGGCGGGCCCGCTCCCGCGCGATCCCGGCCGGAGAGATGTCGGCGAGCCGTGCGTCGTAGCGGCGCTCCCCGAGCGCGGTGGCCATGGTGGGGTTGGCGGCCAGGGTGCCCTCCCAGTAGTCCTTGCAGATCCGCCCCAGCGCGAGGCCGGCCGGAGCGGCGTGCGACACACCGGGAACCGCCGTCCACAGACAGAAGACGACGCCCGCGCACTCGAGCATTCGCCGCCGGGCCATGCGTGCCATGAAGGCGTGCCTACTTCGCCGCCTCCACCTGCGCGTAGTAGGCCTCGATCTGCTCGCGCAGCACCGGGAGCGCCACCGCGCCGTTCCGGAGTGCGGCGTCGTGGAAGCCCTTGATGTCGAAGCGCTCCCCCAGCCGCTTCTTCCCCTCCTCGCGCAGCTTGAGGATCTCGAGCTGTCCCACCTTGTATGCGAGCGCCTGGCCGGGCCAGGTGAGATACCGGTCCACCTCGTTGACGATGTTGTTCTCGGCGAGCACCGAGTTCTCGACCATGTAGTCGATTGCCTGCTGGCGGCTCCAGCCCATCGAGTGGAGCCCGGTGTCTACGACCAGCCGGCACGCGCGCCAGGCGTCGTACGAGAGCATGCCGATGCGGTCGATGTCGCTCGAGTAGAGGCCCATCTCGTCCGCGAGCCGCTCGGTGTAGAGCGCCCAGCCCTCGACGAACGCGGTGGTGCCCTGGTGCTTGCGGAACTCGGGAATGCCGGTGAGCTCCTGGGCGATCGCGATCTGCAGGTGGTGCCCCGGGATCGCCTCGTGGAATGCGAGCGCTTCGGCCTCGTAGCGCGGCCGCGTCTCGGGCTTGTAGGTGTTGATCATGTAGTAGCCGGGCCGCGAGCCGTCGATCGCCGGCTGGCGGTAGTAGGCGATCGTCGAGTTCGGCGCCTCGTGCATCCCCATCACCTTCACCTCGCAGCGCGTGCGCGGCAGGATGCCGAACCACCGGGGGATCGCGATCTCGGCGCGCGCGAGCGCCTCGCTCGCCTTGCCCTCCACCTCGGCGGCGGTGCGGAAGTGCATCGCGCTGTCGGCGCGCAGCTTCTTCTGGATCACGGCGATGTCGTCGGTGCCGAGCGCCTTCTTGCCGAGCGCGCCCAGGTCGCGCCGGAACGCCGCCACCTGATCGAGACCGAGCTGGTGGAGCGCCTGCGGCGACAGGTCGAGCGAGGTCTGGATCTTGATCTGGCGGCGGTAGCAGTCCTTGCCGCCGGGAAGGAACGCGAGGCCCGCCTTTTCCTGCGCCCGCGCCTGGGGACTCACCTTGCCGCGCAGGAACTCACCGTAGCGCTTGAACGCCGGCTTCACGACCTCGCGTACCGCGGCGATCAGGTCGGTGCGGAACTGGGTACGCGCCGCTTCGGGCCAGTCGGCGTGCGGCGCGTCGAGCGGCAGGCAGAGCGCCCAGCCTTCGACCGGCTTGGCGAGCAGCGCGTCCACCTCCTCGAGCACCTTGCGCACCTGGTCGCGCCCCGCGACCCGCCCGGCGTCGAGGCCGCGCTGGAGATTCGCGATGTGCTGGTCGACGTAGGGGCCCATGGCCCGGCAGCGCAGCACGTAGTCCGACGCGTGCTTCGGGGTCTGGATGGTGGTGACGTCGGGCAGGTTCATGAACGAGACCTGCGGGCCGCCCAGCGGATCGATCACCCAGTCTTCGAAGTGGCACTCGATCCCCGAGAGCCCGTTCTCGAGCTCGAGCACCAGCGCCGAGCGCGTCACCCGGTCGGGCGGCGTGAGGCCCGCGTCGTCCACGGTGCGCACGCGCGCCAGCACGCCCTCGAGGCGCGCGCGCTCGGCCTCGATGCCCACCGGCGAGATGTCGTCGAGCCGCGCGTCGTAGCGATGGTCGCCGAGCGTGGTCGCGGTGGTGGGATAGGCCTTGAGCGTGCCCTCCCAGTACTCGTCGCAGATCTGGGCGAGCGTGGAGGACGCGCCGAGCGCGCGCCCGGGGCCCATGCCCATGACGGCGAGGATGAGCAGACCGTGCGAAGCGACGTGCGATGCGGGCTTCATGAGGACACCTCCGGTGCGGGCAGCCCGGCCGCCGCGCGCCGCCGGGACCAGGCGAGCACGGCGCTGCCGCCGAGCATGATGGTGGCGAACAGGAACCACTGGATCGCGTAGCTCAAGTGGGTCATCTCGTTGTAGGGCTGCGGCACCGAGCGTCGCGGCATCTCGGGCACGCCGGGACCGGGACTCTGGCGCAGCACGTAGGCCGCGATCGGGTACGGGAGCCGCGCCGAGACCGAGTCCTGGTCCAGCCAGCGCACCGACCAGAGCGCGTACTCGCGCACCGGGACCGGGCGCG
>DATEMP010000145.1:0-4005 GCA_035275545.1 Candidatus Eiseniibacteriota bacterium
CGGGAAGCGGGCCGACATCTCGGCGACCTCGCGCTCCACCGCGCGGCCGGTCTCGGGATCATCGGGGCGGTCCAGCACCCGGGCGATCCAGCCGGCGATCAGCACCATCTCCTCGCGGCCGAAGCCGCGGGTGGTGAGCGCCGGCGTGCCGAGCCGGACGCCGCTCGTCACCCAGGGCTTCTGCGGATCGTTCGGCACCGCGTTCTTGTTGACCGTGATGCGCGCGCGGTGCAGCGACTCCTCGGCCACCTTGCCGGTGAGTCCGCGCTTCTGGAGATCGACCAGCATGAGGTGGTTGTCGGTGCCCCCCGACACCAGGTCGAACCCGCGCTGCTCGAGCGCCTGGGCGAGTGCCGCGGCGTTCTCGACCACGCGCTGCTGGTAGGCGCGGAACCCGTCGGTGAGCGCCTCGCCGAAGCACACCGCCTTGGCGGCGATCACGTGCATGAGCGGCCCGCCCTGGAGCATCGGGAACACCGTCTTGTCGAGCTTCTCGGCGTGCGCCTTGCGGCACAGCACGAACCCGCCACGCGGCCCGCGCAGCGTCTTGTGCGTGGTGCTCGACACCAGATCGGCGTGCGGCACCGGGCTGGGATGGAGCCCGGCGGCCACCAGCCCGGCGATGTGCGCCATGTCCACCACCAGCGTCGCCTCGACCTCGCGCGCGATCCGGCCGAAGCGCTCGAAGTCGATCACCCGAGGGTAGGCGCTGGCGCCGGCGACGATGATGCGCGGCCGGTGCTCGCGTGCGAGCGCGTCGACCTGGTCGTAGTCGATGCGCCCGTCCTCGGGCTTGACGCCGTACTGGATCGCCTTGAACAGGCGCCCCGAGAACGACACCGGGTGCCCGTGGGTGAGGTGGCCGCCGTGCGCGAGGCTCATCCCGAGCAGCGTGCTGCCGGGCTCGGCGACCGCCAGGTAGGCGGCGAGGTTCGCCGACGCGCCCGAGTGCGCCTGCACGTTGGCGTGCTCGGCGCCGAACAGGCGGCCGACGCGCTCCAGCGCCAGCTCCTCGGCCTGGTCGACGTACTCGCACCCGCCGTAATAGCGCTTGCGCGGCAGGCCCTCGGCGTACTTGTTGTTCATGACCGAGCCGAGTGCTTCCAGCACCGCCTCGCTCGCGAAGTTCTCCGAGGCGATCAGCTCGAGCGTCTCGGTCTGCCGGCGCCGCTCGCCGGCGATGGCGTCGAAGATGGCGGGGTCACGCTCGCGCAGCTCGGACATGGTCACCTCGGTCTCCCTGTGGAATGCGCCGCCTCGTACTCGGCGATCTTGCGCAGCCGCGGCACGTGCCGGCCGCCCTCGAACGGCGTGTCGAGCCAGATGCGGAGCCACCGTACCGCATCCTCGTGCGGGTTCGTACGGCCGCCCAGGGCGAGCACGTTGGAATCGTTGTGCTGGCGCGTGAGCCGCGCGGTCTCGTCGCTGGTCACCACCGCGGCGCGGATCCCGGGCACCTTGTTGGCGGCGATCGCCTCGCCGATCCCGCTGCCGCCCAGCACCACCCCGCGGTCGGCGAGCCCGGCGGCCACCTTCTCGGCGACCGGAAAGCAGTAGTCGGGGTAGTCCACCGCGGGCTCCGCCCCATGGGTCCCGAGATCGTCGACCGTGTGCCCGAGCGCCAGCAGCTCACGCTCGAGGCGCTCCTTGAGCGCGAACCCGGCGTGATCGCTGCCGATCGCGATGCGCACGCTCGCGCGGGCGGCTACGGTCGCCGGGAGACGGCGCCGGACGTGGCGGCCGGCTGGGGCACCGCGGTGAGCCAGCGATGGCGGTCGGGTTGCTCGCCACGCACGATGCCGAAGAACGCGTCCTGGATCGCGCGCGTGATCTTGCCGGGCTTCCCGTCGCCCACCGCGATGCGGTCGACCGAGTGCACCGGCGTCACCTCGACCGCGGTGCCGGCCAGGAACACCTCGTCGGCGACGTACAGCATCTCGCGCGGCATGACCGACTCGCGCACGCCGTAGCCCAGCTCGCGGGCCAGCGTCATCACCGAGTCGCGGGTGATGCCGGCCAGGATGCTGTTATGGAGCGGCGGCGTCACCAGCTCGCCGCGCACCACCGCGAACAGGTTCTGTCCGCTCCCTTCGCTCACGAATCCGTTCACGTCGAGCGCCACCGCCTCGTCGTAGCCGTCCACCAGCGCTTCCATCTTCATGAGCTGCGAGTTCATGTAGTTGGCGGAGGCCTTGGCCATCGCCGGAAGCGTGTTGGGCGAGATGCGCCACCAGGAGCTGACCTTGACCGCCACGCCCTTGGTGAGCGCGTCGTCACCCAGGTACTTGCCCCACGGGAAGGCGGCGATCGCCACCTCGACCGGGGACCCGAACGGGTTCACGCCCAGGTTCTCGTAGCCGCGGTAGATGAGCGGGCGCAGGTAGCAGGCCTTGAGATCGTTGCGCGACACCACCTCGAGACACGCCTGGCGGATCTGGTCGCGAGTGAACGGCAGCTCCATCCGGTAGATGCGGGCGGAGTACATGAGCCGGTCGAGGTGCTCGTCGAGCCGGAAGATCGCCGGACCGCGCGTGGACGCGTAGCAGCGGATGCCCTCGAACACGCTCGAGCCGTAGTGGGCCACGTGCGAGAGGACGTGAATCTTCGCGTCGTCCCACGGGACCCACTTGCCGTTCATCCAGATCTTTTCGACTTTCGTGAGCGCCATCATCCACCTCTCAGTGAAACCCGTGCGCGCGGCCGCTCAGGCCGACCGTGCGCGTGACGCCTCCCGGACCACCGGTACCACTCGCTCGAGGTGATGCTGGATGCGGCGCCAGCACTCCTCGTACGCCTCGATCGACGCCCCAAACGGGTCGCTGATCTCCAGCCCCGGCTCCCCGGGAGCCGGCCATTCGCTCAGCACGTGGGTGTGGCCGGGATCGCCGCCCAGCGCGCGCACCGCCGCCAGGTGACCGCGCTCCATGACCAATACGAGATCTGCGCCGCGCACCATCGAGGGGGTGAGCCGCCGCGAACGGTGCTTCGAGATGTCCACCCCCGCGCGCGAGGCCACTTCGATCGACGGCTCGGTGGCGGGCTGGTCGTCCCAGGCCGCGGTGCCCGCCGACTCGACCACGATCGCGTTCGCGTCCGCCCCCAATAGATTCGTCAAGCCGGCCGCCGCCATCGGACTGCGGCAGGTGTTCCCGGTGCACACCAGGAGGACGCGGTAGACGGATTCCGAAGCGCTCATACGATCCAAGAATAGAGGCCGTGCTCCACGTGCGTCAATGAGAGCGCCCACCCGATGCGTGGGTGAGTTCACCCAATCATCCCGCGCTGAGATCCTCGAGCTCCGGCACTTCGCTCCGCACGTCGATCGCGCCGCGCCGGAGCAGCCGCGGCACCGATCCGCTCACGTCCACCAGCGTCGACGGGAGGCCCTGGCACGGACCGCCGTCGATCACGAGATCGATCTGGTTCCCGAAGATCCGCAGCACCTCCTCGGCGGTCTCGGCGGGACGCTGCCCCGAGAGATTCGCGCTGCTCGAGACCACCGGACCGCCGATCCGGTCGAGCAGCCGCTCGCTGAGCGTGTGCCGGGGACATCGCAGCGCCACGGTCCCGCCCGCGCCGCGCACCCGCGGCGGGACGATCGGCGAGGCGCGGAAGATGAGCGACAGGGGCCCGGGCCAGAAGCGCGCGATCAGGCGCTCCGCGGTGTCGTTCACCTCGCCGGCCAACCCGTAGACCTGGCGCGGCTCCGGGATCAGCGAGATGACCGCGAGCGAGAGATCGCGCCGCTTGAGCCGCGCCACCATCTCGACCGCCGAGACGTCGAACAGCGAGCAGCCGAGCCCGTAGAGCGTGTCGGTCGGGAAGGCGATCACGCCGCCGCGCAGCACCGTCTCGGCCGCCTCGAGGAGCACCGACTCGTCGGGGTGCTCGGGATCGACCTTCCTCACGTCCATGCCTGTCCTCCGCCCGCCCGCGCGTGCGACGGCACGCCCACGTCGTCGCCGGCCACGCCCGCCGCCACGTCGCGGCGGCACCGCCAGCCCT
>DATEMP010000146.1:0-5496 GCA_035275545.1 Candidatus Eiseniibacteriota bacterium
CGCTTCGCGCGGGTTCCCGAGGCCACCGGGCCGCTCACCGTCCGGTTCGTGCGCCCGGTCCTCGGCTGGGCGGAGCGGCGCGCGCACCTCAAGCTCGACTGGTTCGCGGCCCGCGGCTGGCGGGGCGGCCAGGGAGGGACCGCGCGCGGCCTGGACGGACCGGGGCGGGCCTCGGACCACGCGCCGCTGTTCGCCGAGTTCTGGTAGCGTGACCCGCGTGGATGCTCCCGGCAGGATCGGACCTCATGAGTGACCCCGCCCGCAACACGCTCGCGATCGTCGGCGCCGGACCGGTCGGGCTCGAAGCCGCTTCGGCGGCGCTAGACGCCGGCTTCGACGTGCACGTCTTCGAGCGCGGCGAGGTGGGCGCGCACCTGCTCGCCTGGGGACACGTGCGCATGTTCACGCCCTGGCGCATGAATGTGGGCCCGTCGTCACGCGCGCGCCTCGAGCGGAGCGGATGGGAGCCGCCCGACCCGGAGGCCTGTCCGACCGGCGCCGAGCTCGCGAACCGCTGCCTCCAGCCGCTCGCGGAACTGCCGGAGCTGCGCGACCGCGTGCACACGCACTCCCAGGTGGTCCACATCGGGCGGCGCGGCCTGGTCAAGAGCGACGGGCCCGCGGCGGAGCGGCGCTCCCGGCCCTTCCGACTGCTGGTGCGCGACCAGGGCGGGCGGGAGAACTTCCTGAGCGCTTACGCGGTGATCGACGCGTCGGGCGTCTATGGGCAGCCCAACTGGGCGGGCGACGGCGGGATCCCGGCACGCAGCGAGCTCTACCTGGCGCCCCAGCTCTCCTACCACCCGGACGACGTGCTGGGGCTCGGCCGCGACCGCTACGCCGGGCGTCGCGTCATGGTGATCGGCGCCGGTACCAGTGCCGCGACCACGGTTGCCTCGCTCGCCAGGCTGGTGCGCGAGGCGCCCGGCACGCAGGTGGTGTGGGTGACGCGACGCCCGGCCGCCGGGATCCTGCCGCCGATCGCCGACGACCCGCTCTCCGAGCGCCACGCGCTCTACGCCCAGGCCCGGGAGCTGGCGCGCGGCGCCGAGCCCGCGGTCGCGCACGTGGGCGGCGCCCGGGTCGACGGCTTCGAGTTCAACTCCGCGACCCACCGCTACCGGGTGACGCTCATGGTGGGCGAGCAGCCACGCGTCGAGGAGGTCGAGCGCATCATCGTCAACACCGGCTTCGGCCCCGACGATTCGCTCTATCGCGAGCTCCAGATTCACGAGTGCTACGCGTCGCGCGGTCCGATGAAGCTGAGCGCCGCGCTCGACGACGCCGGCGCCTCGGATTGCCTCACCGTGCCCGCCTTCGGCGCCGATGTGCTCGCGAACCCCGAGCCCGACTTCTACATCCTGGGCCACAAGTCGTATGGGAAGAACCCCAGCTTCCTGCTCGAGACCGGCTACAAGCAGGTGGCCGACGTGATCGCCGCACTCGCGCGCACCAACGCAGCCGAAGTTCCCAGCGCCTAAGGAGGACCCCATGCAGGTCGCGGATGCGCAGCGCGAGCTGAGGCTCACGTATCTCGGCGGCTTCCCGGGAGGGCTGGTGTCGGGCGCCCTGTGGCTGCTCTCCTCGGCCCTCGGCACCTGGGACACGCCGCGCTCGGCGATCTGGGCGCTGTGCGTCGGCGGGGCGTTCATCTTTCCGGTCACCATGCTGCTGCTGCGCCTCATGGGGCGTCGCGCGACGCTGACCCACGAGAACCCGCTCGGCGGGCTCGCCAGCCAGATCGCGTTCACCATCCCGGTGAGCATCCCGCTGGTGCTCGCCGCCACGCTGCACCGCACCGCGTGGTTCTTTCCCGCCTTCATGATCGTGGTCGGCGCCCACTACATGCCGTTCGTGTTCCTGTACGGCATGAACACTTTCTGGGTGCTGGCGGTGCTCATGATGGCGGGCGGTCTCATGATCGGCCTCTACATGCCCGCAGCGCACTTCAGCCTCGGGGGCTGGATCACCGGCGTGCTCCTGATCGGGTTCGGGATCGTGCAGCTGGTGATCACCTCGCGGGAGCAGAGGGCCCAGAGGGCTTCATGATCGGCGCGACGCTCACGCACTACCGCATCCTCGAGCAGCTCGGAGCGGGCGGCATGGGCGTGGTCTATCGCGCGCGCGACGAGCGGCTCGAGCGCGACGTAGCGATCAAGGTGCTCCCCGCCGGTGCGATCGCCGACGAGGCGCAGCGCCGGCGCTTCCACCGCGAGGCGCTGGCGCTCTCGCGCCTGAACCACCCGGGGGTGGCGACCGTCCACGACTTCGACCGCGAGGACGAGACCGACTTCATCGTCATGGAGCTGGTGAGCGGCGACACGCTCGCCCAGCGGCTCGCGGCCGGCCCCCTGCCGGTCGAGCAGGTGACGGACTTCGGCATCCAGATCGCCGAGGCGCTCGAGGCGGCGCACGAGAACGGCGTGCTCCATCGCGACCTCAAGCCCTCGAACATCGTGATCACGCCCAAGGGCCGCATCAAGGTGCTCGATTTCGGCCTCGCCAAGCTGGTCCACGCGGCCGGCGTCGACACGCGCGCCACCACCGTGCCGACCGCGGGCGACGCGGTGGCGGGCACGCTCGCCTACATGGCGCCCGAGCAGCTGCTCGGCGAGGAGGAGGTGAGTGCCGCGAGCGACGTCCACGCGCTGGGCGTGGTGCTCTACGAGATGGCGACCGGGCGTATCCCCTGGCGCCAGAAGCTCTCGACCGCGCTGGTGAACGAGATCCTGCGCACCACGCCCGCGCCGCCCGGGGGCCTGCGGCCCGGGCTGCCCCCGGCGCTCGACCGGTTGATCCTCACCGCGCTCGCCAAGTCGCCCGCCGGCCGCCAGAGCTCCGCGGCGGCGCTGGCCGCCGGGCTCAAGGCGGTGACGCAGGCTCCCGACACCACCGGGCGGATCGATCTCGCGCCGCGTGCGGGCACGCCGGCGATCGCCTCGCTCGCGGTGCTGCCGCTGCGCAATCTCTCCGGCGACCCCGAGCAGGACTTCTTCGCCGACGGCATGACCGAAGCGCTCATCACCCGGCTCGCCCAGATCGGATCGCTGCGCGTCATCTCGTACACCTCGGCGATGGCCTACCAGGGCGTGCGCAAGCCGCTCCCCGAGATCGCCCGCGAGCTGGCCGTGGACGCGGTGGTCGAGGGCTCGGTGCTGCGCGCCGGCGACCGGGTGCGGATCACTGCACAGCTGGTCCAGGCCGCGAGCGACGAGCACCTGTGGTCGAGCACCATCGACCGGCCGATCGGCGACATCCTCGATCTCCACAGCGAGGTCTCCCAGGCGATCGCCGAGGAGCTGCGCACGCGCCTCACCCCCAACGAGCGCGTGCGCCTCGCGGGCACGCGCGCGGTGCGCCCGCTGGCCTACGACGCCTACCTGCGCGGACGCCACTTCTGGAACAAGCGCTCGCCCGAGGGGCTGGCGCGCGCGGTCGCGTGCTTCCAGGAGTCGATCGACGCGGACCCGCTGCACGCGCCGGCGTGGTCGGGGCTCGCGGACTGCTACAACGTGATGGGCGCGTTCCGCTGGAAGCGCTCGCGGGACGCGTTCCCGCTCGCGCACGCGGCGGCCGCGCGCGCACTCGAGCTCGATCCCGATCTCGCCGAGGGACACGCCTCGCTCGGCTTCGCGCTCATGTACTACGACTGGGACTGGCAGCGCGCGGACGACGCGTTCCGCCGGTCGATCGCGCTCCATCCCGGTTACGCCACTGGCCGGCAGTGGTATGCGGACTTCCTCAGTGACCTGGGCCGCACCGACGAGTCGTTCGTCGAGATCCAGCGCGCCATGGAGCTGGACCCGCTCTCGCCGGTGGTGGGCACCGGCTACGGCGATACCTATTACTACGCGCGGCGCTACCAGGAGGCGATCGCGGCCTACCAGCGGACCATCGACCTGGACCCGGCCTACCGGTGGGCGCGGCTCAACGTGGGGCGCGCGCTCGAGGAGCTCCACCGCTACGACGAGGCGATCGAGACGTACGAAAAGGCCCTGCGCGACGCGGGGATGACCCTCGACGACTCGCCGGCGCTCGCCCACGCCTGGGCGGCCTCCGGACGGCGGGAGCGTGCGGAGCCGATCCTCGGCCGGGCGATCGAAGGGTGGCACGAAGGGCGCGTGTCCCCCTATTCTATTGCCACTGTTTTCACGGCGCTGGGTGATCGTGACCAGGCATTCACCTGGTTCGAGCGGGCGTTCGAGGACCGGGACCGCATGATGGTGAGCCTGAGGGTGCATCCACGTCTGGACCCGTTGCGTGACGATCCGCGGTTCGAAGGCCTGCTGCGCCGGATGGGCCTCGGATCGTGACGCGACTCGGCCGCCGCGCGTTCCTGGAACGTCTCGCGCGTCTCGGCGTGGGCGCCGCGGCGGTCGCCGCGCTCCCCCGCTGGGCCCGCGCCGCCGTCGTGCCGGAGGGATCATTGCCGTTCATCATTCGCAGCGACCGTCCCGAGCAGCTCGAGACCACGCTCTCGGACCTGGGCCAGTCGTGGATCACCCGCAACGACCGCTTCTTCGTGCGCAGCCATCTCTCGGTGCCGCGCCTCGAGGCCGGGACCTGGCGCCTCGAGGTCACGGGACGGGTGCGCACGCCGCTCTCGTTGAGCCTTGGGGATTTCGACGCCCTGCCCATGGTCGAGGCGGTCCACACGCTCGAGTGCGCGGGCAACGGCCGCGCGCTGTTCCACCTGCCCAGCACCTCCGGGATCCAGTGGGACTGGGGCGCGGTCGGCAACGCGAAGTGGAGCGGCGTGCGGCTCTCGACCGTGCTCCAGCGGGCGGGCGTCGCCCCGGAGGCGAAGCACGTATGGTTCGAGGCGGCGGACCAGGCGCCGCTGCCCGATGCGCCGCGCTTCGTGCGCAGCGTTCCGATCGAGAAGGCGATGGAGGACGTGCTGCTCGCCCACACCATGAACGACCAGCGGCTGCCCGAGCTGCACGGCGCGCCGCTGCGGGCGATCGTGCCGGGATGGTTCGGGATGGCGTCGACCAAGTGGCTCACCGGCCTGCGCCTCGAGGAGAAGCCCTCGGACAACCACTTCATGGCGCGCGGCTACCGCTACAACTATCCGGGCGAGGATCCCGCGACCGCGCCTCCCGTCGAGCACCTGCTGGTGAAGTCGCTCATCACCCATCCGATCGACGGCTCCGAGGTGACCGTGGCGCCCCGCCCGGGTGCCAAGCCCGGGACCAAGCCCAAGCTCCGGGTGCAGGGGTTCGCGTGGGCGGGCCCGGCCGGAGTGCGGCTGGTCGAGGTCTCGTCCGACGGCGGCACCACCTGGCGCCCGGCGGGCTTCATGGGCGACAACGCGGCGATGGCGTGGCGCGCCTGGGCCACCGAGTTCGACGTGACGCCGCCCGCGCGGCTGGTGATCCTGGCGCGCGCCACCGACAACGACGGCGTGACCCAGCCGCTCGGCGCCCGCACCAACGGGGGCGGCTACGGCAACAACTCGATCCACCGGGTGAAGGTCCGTGTCCGGACCTGACG
>DATEMP010000147.1:0-13212 GCA_035275545.1 Candidatus Eiseniibacteriota bacterium
GGGCGACCCAGGACCCGGCCGAGAGCGCGGCCGCGACCCGCAACCTGACGGTCGGCCACCCTCGCTCCGTGCCCGCATCGCCGGCACGCACACCCGACGCCGGGCCGGATCGGGTCGCGCTGCGCCTGCGCGTCGCGCCCCCCACCGGTGACGACGGCCCCCGCGTCCGCGTGCGGGAGAGACTCGAGGTCGAGATCGGCGAGCGCGGCGTCACGGCACTGCTGGGAGCGAACGGGGTCGGCAAGAGCGTCCTGCTCGCCGCGGCCGCGGGCCTCGACGCGATCGACCAGGTGGTGGTCGAGTGGTCTTCGCCGCCCGCGCTGGTTCCGATCCTGGCGCTCCAGTACCCGGAGCTCCAGGTGTTCGAGGAGCTGGTGAGCCGCGAGGTGACTTTCGCCGCGCGGTCGCGCGGGGTTCCCGAGTCCGAGGCGCGGGAGGCGGCACGGGCCCACCTGACGGCCCTGGGTCTGGAGGCCGACCCTTTCCTCGAGCGCCGGACCTGGACGCTCTCGACCGGGGAGAAGCGGCTGGTCGAGGTGGTCGGTGCGCTCATGGCGCCGGCGTGTTTAGTGTTGCTAGACGAACCCACGGCCGGCCTCGACCTCGCGCGCCGAGAGGCACTTGCAGGCCTGGTCCTCGAGCGGGCGCGTCGCGTCCCGGTACTGGTCGCGACTCAGGATCTGGAGTGGGCCGCGTCGCTCGGCGCGCGTCCTTGGACGATCGACGGCTGAACGCCCGCCGTCCCTCCAAATCAAAGCTGAAAAAGAGATTGACAGAATCCTGTCATGATCCTAGCCTGTGCGGGTGCTGGGGTAGTTGGTGCGTCGTCTTCATCACCCCCAGATGCACCTCAAGTTCCGCGGTCGTGGTGTCGCTCGAGGCTGGCAGCGGTCTCGCGCGGCGCGACGGCTCGAACGAGATCAAGCGCCAATGTGTGCCGGCGTTCGCCCGAACTGCCTAAGGGCGCGCGAGCGGCAGCGGAAAGGGGGGATAGCACTCTCAAGTGCAGCCACGGCCTGCTGCGCTCTCGTCCGTCATCCCTCACGAGAGAAGCAGGCGGTATGCGACACCTCGCTCGCAAGCTCTCATCGGAAGACTTCGCATTGCCCATGCATTGCGACGATGGAGGTAGTCTCATGAGAAAGCTGTTTATGGCGATCCTCGCCCTTGTCGGCGCGGCCTCGCTCTCGACGCCCGTGCGCGTGTACGCGCAAGGTGATGAAGGCGTCGTGCAGGCGATGCAGCCCGAACACAAGGGTGTGACGCGCGCGGCTCGTTTGCGCACGGCGCAGGATCCCGGAGATCCCGACACCGTCTACATCGGACACATCTGGGACCAGACCTATACCGCGGGCGGCAAGATGACCGCGGGTGGGTACGGTCCGTATCGCGTCGGGCGGGGTCCGAACTTTCCCACTCGCGCGGGCGCTCCCGTGACCATCGGAGACAACGGCGCTTGGGACTTTGATCGGTTCCAGGGTCCGTTCTCGCCGGGTGGCGCGGAGAACGACTCGCTTCAGGGCTGGTGGCCGGTGGCACGCTGCTTCCAGTCGGGCGCGACCACGTTCGGCGACTTCCAGCGCGCGTTCCAGGGCCTCGACTACGGCAACAACGTGAACTACGTGATCAACCAGGGTTCGCCCAAGCGCACGTTCGGCGTGGTCGGCCTCTGGCACCGTGATCGCGGAAACATTACGTACGCGGCCGCGGACACGGTCGAGGACAAGGATCCGCTCGCCGGTGGCACCCAGGACAACATCACCAACGTGCAGCCGGTGCTGTGGTCGCCGACGGAAGTCGGCGGCGCGGGCTCGACGGCTTCCGCGTGGATGGGGATGCGGTCCAACGGCGACAACTCCCATCGGGACGACATCACCCTCGGCGGAACGGGCAATCCGTTCAACGCCGGCGTCCTGGACTACCAGGGCAACAACGGGTTCAACCAGATCGGCTCGGTGTCGGTGAACGGCACCGACCACGAGTTCCCGGGCTACGGTTCGCAGATGGACCAGATGCTGTACCGGGACATCCAGCTGGCGGAAGGGGACGGCCTCACGATCTCCTTCAACTACAGCACCAACATGTCGACGTCGAAGAACGCGACGGCGGGTGTTGAAGTCGGCTGGTTCGACAAGGACCCGATCAGCAACGCGCAGGTGGGTGTGATCCCGACCTCGACTCCGAGCAGCGATGGCAACTACATCTCGGCGTCGGTGGCGGGTGTGAACGCTCCCTGCGACTCGTTCATGGTGTACATCGGTGCGCCGGTGAACGACAACGACGTGGTGTTCTCGGCTCCGCTGTTCATCGGCGTGAACGAGATCACGACCGTCTACGACCCGAAGCGGCGCTGGTTCTCGGAAGTGCTGCGCTGCGTGTCGGGTGATCAGCACTACAAGGAGCTGGTGAGCTCGGCCGGCGTGCGGACCAATACGCCGACGACGATCAACGTGGGTGCGCTGTATCCCACGGTGCTCCAGGACATCAAGGACGCGGACGGCTCGACCGGAAACGGAGGCGTGGTGCGCCTCGTGTTCCGCGTCAAGACCAACCGCGGCTTCGACGACGAGAACTCGGGCAACCCGGCGGCCGCCTTCAGCTCGGGCACGCGGGGTGCGGCGATCGTCGACAACGTGGTCGTGAACGGATGGACGGCGGCGAACGGTAACTTCGAAGCGGCCAACTCCATCAACAACGACACCGCGGTGTCGCCGCTCAACACGTGGAAGTCGACCGGGAAGCCTCCGGCAGCGTACTTCCATGCCCATTCGATCGCGCCCGGAGGTGGGCTCGCGTTCAACGATCCTTGCGGCGGTCTGGACAATCCGAACCGCCAGTGCAACCTGTACGGCAAGATCGTGACGTCGGGCGACCACGACGCGGCGGAGAAGGACGGCGGTCTGTTCGGGTCGAACACCCAGGACCGTCAGCGGTGGCTGGTGTCGCCGACGATCAACCTGTCGTCGACCGGCAACGGCGCGGGCTTCTACAACGCGATGGGTATCGACGACGAAATCGCCCGGACGACCTTCGACTACGCCTTCATGTCCTCGCTCTACAACGCGGGATTCGTGAATGCGACGACGGCGACCGGCAACTTCGTGTCCGTCGGCTGCCAGTCGTATCCGGCTCGTGCTTCGAACGGCAACATCTCGTGGGGCGAAGCGCGCCACACCACGTCGATCTTCTTCTACGGGACGCGTGGCTGCTTCGAGACGTTCTATGCGCTGGCGACCGGCTCCATCGGCTTCAAGGCCAATGGCATCGTGCGCACCACCAACGCCCAGAATCGTCCCGACTCGATGCGCGTGTACCTGCACCGGATTTCGCGGTGCTACACGTTCGCAGCGATCACCGCGGCGACTTGCTCGCCGACGGTGGGTGACAACGTCGGAACCTACTTCGACAACCTGTCGCTCGCGCTGATCGACGGTGCTGGTGCGCCGGCGATGAGCTTGCCGATCTGGAACCTGATCAACGACGGGTTCCCGGCCAACGGCAACGACGCGCTCATCCCGGCGGCGTTCGATACCTGCGCCGCGCAGGTGCGTGTCGGCATCAACATCGCGTTCAACACCGGCACCGTGTCGCGTCCTGCGATCACGGGTGACTCGGTGGTGGTCGTGGCCCCCGGGGCAGACACCCGGTTGGACATGATCTTCCGTATCGAGCCCGGACCCGGGAACTACCTCACCATCGGCTCGAAGGCGAGCGGCGTGGTGCGGCGTCCCGACGGTGTTCCGGTCGGCACGCGTACCGCAGCAACGGCCGGCGACGGCTCGTTCTGGGGTACCTACATGGCGAGCCCGGGACCGTTCAGCAAGGGCAACCACACGGGTGGCTGGAAGCAGGACACGTGGAACAGCGCCCGCATGGACACGATCGAGCAGAACCTGTTCCTCACGGGGAACAACTCGAACGTGGTCGGTAACGTGCCCGGCAACTGGGCGAGCATGCTGTACGACGGTGCGGACGATGCGGGTGCAGCGGCCAAGCTGGCCTCGCTCGGGATCACCAAGTTCCGCTGCGTGATGCCGAATCCGTCCGGTGCGACCAACAACAGCAACATCGTGTGCGACGGAACGGGTTGGGGTTCGTACGGCGCCGGCTCGGGCTGGGACGGGTCCACCACGACCAAGGAGTACACGAAGATCCTTCCGGACGGTCAGCTGACGCCCGGTTCGCACGTGCAGTACTTCTTCCGCAAGTCCACGGCTTCGAGCCCGGCGACCGGTCTCATCGCGCCGGACACGAGCTTCATCTTCCAGGACGCGGAAGGGAACAACGACGGACACCGGTGGCAGCAGTTCGGCATTCTTCCGGATCGTTGGAAGGATGGCGGCTGGTCGATCGCCGACCGTCATGCGGCAGCGGCTGCCTGCATGCTCTACATCGACTGGGAGGACCGTCGCGGTGACGAGCGGTTCTGGGTCGGTATTGCGGACAGCATCGGTGCGACGCAGGCGGCGCGCTACGGCGCTCACAACGGCTGGCACGCGCGTGGCGACGAGTCCTTCGCAAACCCCGACGGCACTCAGGAAGCGATCGAGACGCACATCGGGACCGCGCTGGACTGGGGTGTGTACAAGCACGGCGGACAGCCCGGAACCATCTGGGACATGTACGGCGTGAAGGCGTCCGAGTCCTCCACCACTTCGGCTTCGTTCGGAAGCCGGACGGCGGCAGCGCCTCCTGGACTCCAGTTGGGCAAGCAGAACCTCACCGGTCCCAGCGGCCTGATGCTGCGCAACTACTACCGGATCATCCTGGCGCTGACCGGGGATCTGGGCGCCGGCAACATCGGACCGTACGTGGACAAGGGTGACAACGACGTCGGCCTGCTCCAGGACTTCGCCAACTCCGCGGCTGGGACGACCCAGCCCCGCATGGTGTGGTTCGGCGGGCGTGACTTCGTCAATGGCCAGGTCGCTGGCGGCGGTGCCGCGCATCCGACGTTCCCGACCACGTACTTCGGTGCGGGTCTGGTGTCGGGTGACTACCGCGGCTTCTCCGGGAACACGACGGACATCGTGGACCTGACGCCGCAGTCTCCGGTCGTTCTCGACGGGAGCAAGTACAGCGTTCTGAGCAGCTGCGTGATCACCAACGACGTGCTCTCGCTCTCCGGCGCATTCGGTGCAGCGATTGCCGCTCGTTATCCGGACACCGGTACCGGTGGCAACCCGAAGATCGCGTCGATCTACGCGCCCAGCAGTCTGCCGGGCACGACGCATCCGATGGTGACGCTGGTGGACGGCTACCGGATCCAGAGCCTGGGGACGTGGCTTACCCTCACGTCTCACGGCCGGATTCAGTACTACGCGAACGTCCTCACGAACCTGTTCGCTGGTCTGGGCGGATGTGCCCTGACCGGTGCGCCGGTGAGCACGGAGCTTCCGAACAACCCGCTGATGAACTTCCTGGCGCTGCGTTCGGAGAACCCGTTCCGTGACGGCTCGGCGAACATCACGTTCGGCATCACCCGGAAGGAAAAGGTGGAGCTGAAGGTGTATGACGTCACCGGGCGCTTGGTGAAGACGCTGGCCAACCGTGAGTTCGCGGCGGGCGAGCATTCACTCAAGTGGGACGGAAGCAACGATGACGGACAGCTCGTGGCACGTGGCGTGTACTTCTACCAGCTGCGTACCCCGTCGTTCGTCAGCCAGAAGAAGCTGGCGGTGCTGAAGAACTAGCACCGTCGGGCGGTACCGGGCGGGCGGGGAGCGATCCCCGCCCGCCTCTTTTTTGGGCGCCCCGGGCCGGCCCCGGAAGGCCTTTTTGGGCTTGACGATGGCGCCTCTGCTGGCTAGCCTCCGGGGACTTCCCTTCCAAAACCTGGGCGTGCTGGAGGGCGCGGATGCGCTTGCGTGTCGGGTTACTGCTTTGCCTTTTTGCCACCATCGCGGTCGTCGGATGCCGTAAGCCTCTGGCACCGAACGTCGATCGCAACAAAGCACCCGAGACCTGGATCACGGGCGCGCCGTTCGACACGATCACCCTCGAGCCGGGTCCGCGTCCGCCGCTGCCGAACACGATCCCGGTGCGTTTCCACGTCTACTGGGCGGGTTCCGATCAGGACGGCGCGGTGGCGGGGTTCTACTGGGCGGTGGTCGAGACGCTGCCCATTGCGCCCGAGGGCGGATCCATCCCGCCGCTTCCCGGCCCGCGGCCTCAGGACTACCACTACACCACCAAGACCGACACGACGTTCATCTTCAACGTCGCCGAGGACGTGCCCGACCGGCAGCACGCCTTCTACCTCTACGCGGTCGACAACCAGGGCAAGCCCGACCCGACTCCGGCGCGATTCATCTTCAACGCCAACGACCGGTTCCCGCCGGTCGCGGTCTTCGACGAGGCGAGCGCCACCGGCATCGTCTACTTCTTCGACAACTCGGGTGTGCTCCAGTCCGAGGTCCGTACTGTGGCGATCACCGACACGGTCGACGTGCCGCCCGATCAAGGCCGTGCGCCCGCCGATACGGTTCCGTCCGGAAGCCGCCTCACCTTCCGATTCCACGGCGAGGTGCGGATCGCCGGGAGCATCATCAAGGGCTTCCGCTACAAGCTCGACGAGTCGGAGCTCCAGCCTCCCGACCCGGATTCGCTCTTCCAGGGAAACAAGATCGAGTACCACGTACCCGATGCCGATCGGGACCCGGCACGCCAGGGAGCGGACACGATCGCGATCGCCTCGGGCACCAAGGTGTTCACGCTGCGGGCCGTGGATCAGGCGAACGGCAACCGCATTCCCGACCCGACGCGGCGCTTCCAGATGAACTTCAGCCCCGACACCTGGTTCGCCGGGCCCGATCCCAACGTGCCGGTCACCGGTCCGTGGCTGCAGAAGCCCAACGGCGACAAGTACGCGCTGCTCGACAACCAGGGGCACCTGCCGGCCGGCGGCCTTCCGGGCTCGCTGATGGGCCCGGACTCGGTGCTGATCATGCCGGTCCACCGGCCGGCCCACCGCACGTTCTTCGAGGTCTATAAGGACACGGTCTTCCTTCGCAAGGAGTTCGACACGGTCCACATGTCGTCCTGGGTGGCCTTCTTCAATGGAGGCTTCGACAAGGATTCGCGCTACCTGGTCAAGGTGGCTGACGGCGCCGATACCACCGTCACCGGCTTCCCCGGCGGGCCGGTGCTCGCGCCGGGGCCTGTGAACGGGTCGCCGATCGGATTCCGCTCCCGGATCACGAACTTCCTCACGCCCAGCGGTCCGATCAGCTCGACCGCACAGACCAGCCTCTATCCGTTCTACGATCCGAACGACGTGCAGCACTTCCCGCGCATCGCCGCCTATCACCCGATGTTCCTCTCGGGCAAGGCCTATGCGCTGCAGCGCGCCGAGGATGGTGACGGTGCGCGCGACGGGCGGGTCCTGGGCGGCGACGAGCGGTCGGTGGGAGAGGGCAACGGCCCTTACCGCCCGCTGGTGCTCGTGTTCTTCGTCAACTACCCGCCGGTGCTCAAGACCGACGACCTCTTCTTCCGCCCGCGCACGACCCAAGTCGACACGTTCTATCAGGCGCTGAGCCCGACACTGAACATGTACCTGCCCGCGGACGATCCCGATCCATACAGCTCGGGGGACCCGGTCGGCGGACCGTCCGGGGCGGAGAATCTGCGCATGCGGTTCCGGGTCACGGGGACGGATACCAAGGGGCAGCCGTTCACCTTCCGGGATCCTCCCGCGGACGGGGTGCAGCAGCGATACATCAACGTCACCGAAGTGAACCTGGACATTCCCGAACAGCTGGCGACCGGCCCGATCACCATCACCGTGGAGCTGTGCGACTGCTCGTTCTGCGAGCTCAATCCAGGTGAGGGGCGGTGCGTGAGCACGGCCATCCAGGCGTACTATGTGAAAGCGCCGCCGCCGGGTCCGGCAGCGGCACGTCCCAGCCGACCGGGGCTGGACTGAGCTTCAACTCCTCAGGAGCAATGAACATGCATGCTCGGATCTTCGCCACCGCGTCGCGTCGTGCCGCGCTGGTGCTGATCGCCCTGGTCGCCCTGGTGGGAATGGGATGCGGTAAGAAGGTGGTCACCCAGCTCATTCCCAACCAGGCACCCCAGGTGCGACTCACCAGCGCGCCGGTCGACACCTCCAACAGCTACTTCTACGCCTACACGATGCAGTGGGTGGGCTACGACCCGGATGGGCGGATCGACCACTTCCTGTTCGCGATCGACCCGGCGAACCCCAATATCTACGACCCGCGCGACACGACCTGGCGTACCACGGCCCGGAACGAGTCGACGTTCTTCTTCTCCGCCGACACCCTCTACGGCAATCCGATCGACCCGCGCGATCCCCGGGCGGAGGCGCCGCACATCATGTCGATCTTCGCGGTCGACAACGAGGGCAAGCTCTCGGATCGTCCCGCGACCCGCGCGTTCCTCTCGTTCACGCAGTGTCCGATCGTGACGATCACCGAGCCGGTTCCCAACTCCGCGTTCACGCCCAACGTCACCCCGACCGTGACCATCAAGTGGACCGGGATCGATCCCGACGGCCAGGACACGAAGCCCAAGCGCTGGGTGTTCCGCCTGTTCGGGCAGAAGAACCCCGACTTCCCGGCCATCGACGATTTCATCTCGTTCGCGCTCCTCAAGCCGGACTCGCTGCGACGCATGTACGCGCCGGGCGACCGCGCCAACCGCCCGACCGCGGACTTCTTCGGGTGGAACACCGTCGGGCAGGACACCACCAGCTTCCAGTACCGCAACCTCAACCCGGGCTCGAGCTATCTGTTCGTCGTGACGGGATTCGACGAGGCGGGCGCCTACGACCCGGTGTTCGCGCCGGGCCGCAACATGCTCAAGTTCAGCGTCACCTTCGCGGGCACGTTCGGACCGGTCATCACCATGTTCAACCAGTACTTCTTCTTCCAGTACGACATCGGAGGCTACGACCCGCGCGAGGCCCGCTGGTTCCGGCTCGAGGTCCCCGCGGATCAGCGCGTCACGTTCAACTGGTTCGCGGACCCGCCCCAGGGCGCCGACATCCGGCGCTACCGCTGGGCGATGGACCTGGTCGACCTCTCGGACGAGACGCCGCGCACGAACGAGCTGACCGACTGGTGTCACTGGAGCGCGTGGAGCCGCAACACGACCTCCGCGACCGTCGGTCCGTTCGTGGACGAGCACGGCAACTACCTCACCTGGTGCGGGCAGGCGGAGTTCCACCACTTCTACATCGAGGCCGAGGACAACAACGGTCTCACCAGCCTCGGGATCATCTACTTCCGCCCGGTGCAGTCGACCTTCGAGAAGGATCTGTTGTTCGTGGACGACACGCGGTTCCGCGTGGATCTCCGATCCTCGCAGAACCCCAACGCCCCGGTGGATCCGCCGTCCGGTCCATGGCCGAGCGCCGCCGAGCTCGACACCTTCCTGTTCGCGAAGGGCGGGTACCCGTGGAAGAACTACCCGATCGACCCGTCGACCGGCGTCCAGTACGTGAGCACGCCCGGGATCTTCAACGGCTACAGCTACGACACGATCGGGACGCGCGGGATCTCGCTGGACGGCACCGTGCCGCTGTCGTTCCTCGGGCGGTACAAGCACGTCGTCTGGTACACGGACGAGGCGGGAGCCAGCTACTCGAATTCGCCGAGCGACCGGAGTACGCCGATTACGGCGCTGCGACTGGTGAGCTCGCCGGGACGCCCGGTGATCCTCTCGACGTACATCTCGCAGGGGTTCATGAACGTGGGCGGCAACGTGTGGCTGAGCGGTGGCGGGGCGGCGTTCGCCTCGCTGGTGACCTGGAACCGCACCGGAACACCGGTCTCCCAGTACACCTCGCGGGATCTGGAGCTGGTGCCGGGCCGCATGATGTACGACTTCGTGCACTGGCGGGAGGGCGTCGAGATGCTCCCGGCGGTCAATGCGCGCAAGTTCGGCCTGAACTCGGGTGGCAGCGCTGGGGTGGGCACCAATCGCCCCGGCCGGCACTGGCCGCCCAATCCGCCGCTGCCGACGCCGCCCACGCCGCCCAACTACACGCTGCTGCCGAATACGCTGGATCCCAAGAACCCGGCCATCGACCCGGTACCCCCGCAGCGGAATCCCGACTCCTTCTTCTACCGCGGGGACTACATGGCGGAGTACATCCTGCGTCCGACGTTCATCCGCGAGGACTACAACGACGATCCCGACATCCTCGAGGAGTTCTCGACGCTCGACACGCTCTACCTGGCACGTGGCGGCAGCGCGCTCACCAACGCGCCGGTCATGACCTACTACCATGGTCGCGACAACCAGCCGCTGATCTTCTCGGGGTTCAACTTCTGGTACTGGCGGCGGGCGCAGTGCATCCAGCTCGTGGACTGGGTGCTGCATGAAGTATGGGGGCTGCAGCGCGACGGCAATGCGCCGCGCGAGCCCAATGCACCGGTCTCCTCGCGTCAGGCGGCTCGATGATCGCGAGGTCGCGCGCGCAGGCCGCACAGTCGATGGCGTTCATGGTCGCGCTCGTGGGCGCGTTCCTGGTCGCGGGCGGCGGCCGTCCTGCCGCCGCCCAGTCGGACTTCCCGAACATCCCGGTGTGGTCCTTCGCCGGCGCGTGGCAGCCGGGATCCGGCAGCGACTCGATCGTCACCCGGCCGCGCACGATCACCGTGCGCTGGCTGCGCGATCCCTACGCCGAGGCCCGTCCGGATTTCGGAGGCTATCGGGTCTACCGGGCCACCAGCTTCCGTGACACGACGTCCATGGTGCTGGTGCGGCGCTATTCCAAGCAGGGCGCGTTCTCCACGTCGCCGGTGGGGGATTCGCTCATCATGTGGCACTTCCCGCCCATCACCCCCGGGACGCCCGAGTCCCAGCGCGTCGCCACCTTCATCGATCCCGATTCGTCGGGGCGCTTCGTCAAGGTGTGCCGCTTCCGGCGCCCGCAGAACGACCCGAACGGCCAGTGCCTGAGCCTGCGGGATTCCGTGATCGTCCTCATTCCGCCGCCCGGGCCGCACGACGGGTTCCGGACCTGGTACGCGATCACCTACGAGGCGCGCAACACCACCGACAACGACTTCCTGGATCTCGCGATTCCCGACACGCTGGACAACTTCTCCCGCTGCGGGTCGACCGGCACCGACCGTGACAGCTGTCCCAACCTCAACCATCGCGCCGCCAACGTCGCCAACGACGTGTGGGAGCCGCGCACGGCGAGCGCGGATCCGGACAGCCACTTCTTCGCGCGCGCCGTCGAGGCCACCGGCGGTCCCACGCAGAACCTCGGGATCGTGGCGGTGGTGCCCAACCCGTACCGCGCCGCCGAGGCGTGGAACACGGTCGACGGCCACGAGCTGCATTTCGTCAACCTGCCCGCGCAGGCGAAGATCCGGATCTACACGCTCTCGGGGGACCTGGTGCGCGAGCTGGAGCACAACGAGCTCGCATTCTCGCCCGACCGCCGCAAGGATTTCGAGCGCTGGGATCTCAAGAACGGGGCGGGGCGCGACGTGGTCTCGGGGATCTACATGTACCGCGTGGAGGCGGGGAGCTTCACCCACCAGAGCCGTTTCATCGTCATCCGCTGATCCGATCCTCCACCGCCCGCCCCCCATGCGACTGCAGATCGAGGTCATCGTGTGGCGCGGTGGAATCCGCGAGTCGCGTCATCGCCTGTGGGCCGCGGTGGCCGATCCCGACGGACGCCTGGTCGCCGGCACCGAGCAGGCCGATGCCGTCACGACCTTCCGGTCGGCCGCGAAGCCCTTCCAGCTCCTGCCGCTCGTCGAGCGCGGGCACGCCGAGCGCTGGGAGCTGAGCGACGAGGAGCTCGCCCTCATGTCGGCCTCGCACGTGGGCAGCCCCGCGCACGTCGAGCGGGTGAGCGGAATCCTCGGGCGCCTCGGGCTCGATCACCGGCACCTCGCCTGCGGCTACCACGAGCCGGTCGATCCGGTGTCGCTCGCGCACGTGCGCGCCCATCCCGAGGCGCGGACCGCGCTGTACAACAATTGCTCGGGCAAGCACGCGGGCATGCTCTGCCTCGCGCTCTCGGAGCGCTGGCCGGTCGAGGGGTATCATCGTCCCGACCATCCGGTGCAGCAGCTCATGCGGCACACGGTCGCGGAGATGTGCGGTGTCGCTCCGGAGTCGATGGCGGTGGCGGTCGACGGGTGCAACGTGAGCGTGTTCGGGCTGCCGCTCTCGGCGATGGCGCGTGGCTACGCGCGGCTCGCAGCGGCGTCCGCGACCGGGGACGAGCGCGAGCGGGCGCTCCACCGGATCCGCACGGCGATGTGCGCGCATCCCTGGGCGGTGGGCGGTGCCGGCCGCTTCAGCACCGTGCTCATGGAGCGCACCGGCGGCCGGCTGGTCGCCAAAGGCGGCGCCGAGGGACTGGAGCTGGTCGGGATTCCTTCGCGCCGGCTGGGGGTGGCGCTCAAGTCCGAGGACGGCCAGGCGCGCGGCGTCGGCCCGGCGACCGTGGCGCTCCTGGAGCAGCTCGGCGAGCTTCCGGCCGCGGAGCTCGCGCAGCTTCCGGAATGGCGCCGGCCGTTGATCCACAATCATGCCGGAGTCGAGGTGGGCGCTCTGGAGGCGGTGGTTCGGGTACCGGCGTCGACGGTTTGAGCGGGCCGCGCGGGAGGGGTATGGGCTGGATCATCTCGCGACTCTGCGTGGCGATCGTGCTCACGTTGGCGCTGATCGGGCTCGTGTCGGTCGGGAGCTCAGAGGCCGCCAGCTCAGAGGCTCGCGCTGAGGCCGCCAGCTCAGAGGCTCGCGGGGGCGTGCCGGAGGGACGTTCGGCGCGCCGTCCGGGCGCGCCTCACTGGCGCTCGGGCTCGCTCCCGCCATCCCAGGCTTCGCTCGCCCTCGAGCCCCCTCCGGCACGCCCCCGCGAGCCTCTGAGCTGGCGGGCGGGCGCCAAGCTCGATCCGAGGTTGCTCGATGTGGCGCGCTCGCTCGATCCGGAGCCGGTTTCGGTCTGGATCACGTTTGCTGATAAGGGCGAGCGCGGGCCGGCTGATCTGGCGGCGCGGATTGGGGCGGCGGAGGCGGCGCTCACGCCTCGGGCCCGCGCCCGGCGGGTGCGCGCCGGCGTGAGTCCGCTGGTCGGCTACGACGACTTGCCGGTCGACGCTGGCTACCTCGAGGATCTCGAGCGCCGCGGGAGCCGCGTCGTGTCGGTGTCGCGCTGGCTCAACCGCGCGGCGGTGCGGGTGCCGGGTGGCGACCTGGCGGCGCTCG
>DATEMP010000148.1:0-6404 GCA_035275545.1 Candidatus Eiseniibacteriota bacterium
CGCCGGGGTCGCCGCCCACGTCCGCGGTGGCACGCACCAGCGCAGCGGCGCTCGCGGTCACCTCGGCGAGCGTCGTCGCGCCCGTGCCGATCGTGCCGTGCAGCGCACGCATCATCACCGACCGGGCCGACGCTCCGGCCAGGGGACTCACACCGCTCATGTGCGTCATGGGATCAGGTCTCCCCGCTCGAAGGCTTCGTTGGACTGCCATGCGCCTCGCACGTCGCAGAGAACGTGCCGTCCCCTGGAGGCCGTCGTATCCGGGTGCCGCGGAGGGATCTCGGGCATCGCCCGGGCTCGCGCCTCGGCCGTGGCGCCGCAGTCCGTTTTTCCCTGGCGTGTAAACGGTGCACCCGCGGCACGGGGCGATCCCGCCCCGCCGTGCGCGCGAACGTCATCGCCGTGCGCGCCCCACGACTTCACGAACCTTCAACATCGGTGCTCGATTAGCGGATTCTTCACAACGCCGTTGCGCGCGTGACTCCGCGGATGTCCGCCGGGTGGCATGAGGGCTGCAAGATGCCGGGCCGGACAGGTGAACGAACACCGGCTTCACGGAAGGGAGGGACGAGATATGAAACCGCACTACGGTCGAGCGTGCTTCGGTGGATTCGTAGCCACCATCGTGGTGACGTTCATGGTCTATTTCGTCTCTCCCAACATGACGGGAGGCCCGTCGGATCTGGCCGGAATGATGGTCGGCCTCCTGGGCGTGAGCTGGCTCGCCGCGATCGCGATGTACATCGTGATCGGCGCGGTCCTGTTCCCGGTCTTCTATGAACGGTTCCTGAACGGACGCCTCCCCGGCGGTCCCGCGCTGCGCGGCACCACCTGGGGTCTGATGCTGTGGCTGGTCTCGCAGGCGCTGGTCGTCCCGGTGACCGGGGGCGGCATCTTCAGCGCCGCGGACGGCGGGATGCGCGTGGCGATCGAATCGCTGTTCGGCCACCTGGTGTACGGGCTCGTGTTTGGTGTGTGGGTGGGCGGTCCGGAAACGACCCGGACGGCCCGCAAGGCCACGTTCCGTGCGGAGACCGAGGCACGGCAGGCCGGTTGAGTTAGGGCGCGGGCACCTCGTCGGGCGCAAGCGTGCATCGGATGCAGGCTGCGTACCCGGCCCGCGCCCGTCCTTAGGATTCACAACCCCGGCGGTGGGGCCAAGGAAGGCCCCGTTCCGCCATTTGTCGCGGCCGCGTCGACACACCACGCCGGTCCGCGCATCCCTGCGGCGGCCCCGGCACGAGGAGGCGCCCATGCGATCTCGTCCCCTGGCTCTCATCACCCTGCTCGCGGCGGGCCTCGCCGTCCACGGCTGCTCGTCGGGCACGAAGGACGCCTCGCAGACCGCCCAGGCTCCACCCGAGAGCATCCATCCCGCCACGGCGATGGCGGACCTGAGCCCGACCGCCGGCAACACGGTGCGCGGCACCGTGACGTTCACGCAGGAGGACGGCGGCGTGCGCGTAGTGGCCGACCTCGCGGGGCTCACGCCCGGCGATCACGGCATCCACATCCATGAGCGCGGCGACTGCTCGGCCACCGACGCGTCCTCGGCGGGGGACCACTTCAATCCCACCGGGTCGCCGCACGCCGGTCCGGACGCGGCCCAGCGCCACGAGGGGGATCTCGGCAACATCACCGCCGACGCCTCGGGCAACGCGCGCTACGACCGGGTGGACCCCCAGCTGAGCCTCGAGGGCGATCAGTCGATCGTCGGCCGGGCGATCGTCGTGCACGTCGGCAACGACGATCTCAACACGCAGCCGTCCGGCAACTCGGGCCCGCGCACCGCATGCGGTGTCATCGTGCGGGTGGGGAACGGCGCGGGAGGTTGATACTCAAACCGCGTGTGGCGGGGGGCCCTGCGGCCCCCCGCCCGCGGGATCAGGTGCTGCGAGGTTAGAACCGGAACGCCAGACCCAGCGAGGTGGTCCAGAAGTCCGGGTCCCAGGTGGTCGGCGGCAGGACGCTCTGCTGACTGTCCATGAACACATACCGCCCGCTCAGATCCAGCGCCGCCGCCGGCGAGAGTGGCACGCGCACACCGCCGCCCACGTGCATGCCGAACTCCTGCCGGGTCTCGTTCGGGATCCCCAGCGCGGTGACGTAGTCGAACGTCGTGTGATACCAGCCCACGCCGCCGCCCGCGTACACCTGAGGCACCGGCTGCAGCCACAACGACGCGGTCACCGGCCACTGACGCACGTCGAGGTTGCCGCCGAGGCGCTCCTCGCTGCGGTAGGAGACGCCGATCTCGGTCGAAAGGATCGGAATCAGGTTGCCGCGGAACGCCAGGCCGCCGGAAATGCGCGCCTTGCCGTTCGTGGCGTGAGCCGCCTTGGTGATGCCGACCGACGGGATCATTTCGACTGCATGGGCATCGCGTGCCCCCATCAATGCCGCGCCCGACAACAGCAGCGTCGCCACGAGCGCCGACAATCCGTACCGCGTGCGTGAAGTGCTTCGCATGGATGCCTCCTTCGTTGCGAGCCCTGTGCAAGGGCCCGTGAACACGATCTCCATACAAGGCCCGTGCCCGGCGGCCTGATTGGTGGGGGGCAGCGGATTGCGGCGGCGGGGTGCTCGGACGGGGCGGCGCATTTGCGATGCCGGTTGTAAGGCTTACATGTTCGGTCCGAGTGAACACGCTAATCCGTTGTCATGAGCCATTCGGGTTCGAGGCACGGCACTTGTTACTCCAGTCCGCGGGACTCCATCGGCGCGACTCGCCGGTGAGGGTCTCAGGGCGCCGGGCGGTATCACGCGCCGTCCGGCGGCCCGTTTTTTCCAGAGGCTCGGAGGAATCGGGACATGACGCGCATTCGCATCCTTTCGCATATCGCTCTGCTCGCCACGCTGCTGCTCGTGATCCCCGCGGCATCACACGCATTCGGCCTCACCGGCTGGGGTGGCAAGGTGGGGATCATCGATCCCGAAGGCGGGAGCACCGGCCCGGTGTTCTCGGCCCACCTGGAATACGACCAGCCCGGCAGCGCCTGGCACCTGCTGCCGTCGGTGACGTTCTGGGATTCGAACCGGCTCTCGGGGCTGGGGGCGAACTTCGACATGTACTACCACTTCGTTTCGGAAGGCTCGGCGAGTCCCTATCTGGGCGGGGGCGTGGGTGTGAACCACTACAGCTTCGACGGGGCCAACGATGGCACCACCCGGCTCGGGGCGAATCTCTTCGGCGGGCTCCGCTTCCCGATGAACACCGGCCACCTGTTCCTGGAAGGACGCTACACGGCGTCGCGCATCTCCCAGGTCGGCGTGCTCGGCGGCATCACGTTCCACGCGACCCGCTGACGATCAGACGCAGCTCATCCTCCCCACACGTTCCAGGAGGTCTGGCCATGTCACGCGCGCTGGTCGTCGACGACGATCTGGATTTTCAGACCGGGCTCGCCGAGCTGGTCCAGAAGGAAGGCTTCAAGACCACCACCGCCAAGAATCTCGCCGAGGCCCGCCAGCAGCTGAAGGAGGACCCGGCACCCGACGTGGTGCTGGTGGACCTCATGCTGCCCGACGGGCGCGGCCTGGATCTCAAGAACGACCTGCCGCCGGGCGCGCGCACCGAGATCATCGTCATCACCGGGCATGCGTCGGTCGACTCGGTGATCGACGCGCTGCGCAACGACGTTCATGACTACCTCACCAAGCCGCTCGACATCCCGCGCCTCAAAGCGGTGCTCGCGAACCTGGTGCGCACCACCGAGCTCAAGCAGGAGATCGGCACGCTGCGCGACCAGCTCCGCGAGCTGGGACGCTTCGGGAGGCTGATCGGCGCGTCGCCGGCGATGCAGAAGGTCTACGACCTGATCGCCAAGGTCGCGCCCACCGACGCCACCGTGCTGCTCACCGGCGAGAGCGGCACCGGCAAGGAGGTGGTGGCGCAGACCATCCACGAGCTGAGCCGGCGCCGGCGCGGCTCGTTCCTCCCCCTCAACTGCGGGGCGATGCCGGAGGGCTTGATCGAGAGCGAGCTGTTCGGCCACGAGCGGGGCAGCTTCACCGGCGCGACCCAGCTCCGGCGCGGATACTTCGAGCGCGCCTCGGCGGGCACGCTGTTCCTCGACGAGATCAGCGAGATGCCGATCGAGCTCCAGGTGAAGCTGCTGCGCGTGCTCGAGACCTCGGTCGCGGTGCGGGTCGGCGGCGACGCGCCGATCGCCGTGGACGCGCGGGTGATCGCCGCGACCAATCGCTCGCCCGAGCAGGCGGTGGAGGACGGCAAGCTGCGCGAGGACCTGCTCTACCGGCTCAACGTGTTCCCGATCGCGCTCCCGCCGCTCAGCGCGCGGCAGGGGGACGTGCCGCTGCTCGCCGAGCACTTCCTGGCGGAGCTCAACGAGAGCGAGGGCACGCAAAAGCGCTACGCGTCCGGTGCGATCGAGCGCCTCGAAGGCCACGCCTGGCCGGGCAACGTGCGCGAGATGCGCAACGTCATCCAGCGAGCGTTCATCATGGCGGAGTCCGAAGTGGACCCGCAGCTTCCCGACGGCGCGCCGATCGTGCGCAGCGCGGCGCGTTCCCCGGCGGGTGTCCAGCCGGGCGTGCCGCTCGCCGAGGTCGAGCGGCAGGCGATCATGGCGACCCTCGAGCGCAACGGCGGCGACAAGCGCAAGACCGCGGCGATGCTCGGGATCGCGCTCAAGACGCTCTACAACCGGCTCAAGCAGTACCAGCTCGAGGCCGCCCCGGTGGCGACCAACGGAAACACGGAGGTCGAGGAGGTCGAGGAGGATGCTCCAGGCGCGAGGAACGCGGAAGCCAACTAAGCGCGTCGGGGGAAGCGCTCCGACGTGACGCTTTTGAAATCCGGTACCACGAGGTTGTAAACGCCTCCCGGTTCGCCGCGTGGCGTTTCCGTCCATCGCGCAGGGACAGGAGGTTAGAGCGTGCCGTCGCAGGACCCGGGTGGCATGGATTCTGCGACCCGCCGACATGGAAGTCCCCGCGGAAGCGCGCCCGGGAACCCGGCCGCTGCCGCGGGTGGAGCGGAGGAAGCATGACCGCAGCGGATCTGATGACACGCACGTTCGAGGTCGTCCACCCCGATACCTTGCTGGAGCACGTCGTGGTGCGCAGCGACCAGCCGGAGAACGGTCCGCTGCTCGTGTGCGAGCACGGGCGCCTGATCGGCATCCTCGATACCCGCGAGGTCGCGGCGGCAAAGCGTCAACCCGGCGCCGTGGCGCGGGCGGCCCGGGTGCGCGACGTCGTGGCGCCCGACGTGCTCTATTGTCTCGAGAGCACCGACGTCACCGAGGCCGCGGCCCTGATGCGTGAGCATGATGCGCCGGTGATTCCCGTGCTGGGGCCCGATCGCCGGCTGGTGGGCCTGGTGTCGCTCAAGGACGTGCCGCTCGAAGCCGAACCCTCGCCCGCCCGCAACGGCGGCGACGAGCACTAGGCGACGCTCGCGGGCTCCTGGGCTCGATCCACGTCTTCGATCCACACCCGCAGCAGCTCGCCGGCGGCCAGCACCGAGGCGATCGCCGGAGGTGCGGCCTCCCGCCGCGCCGCGCCGTCGCCCCGACGGGGCGCGGCGATCCGCTCGGGCACGTGCTGCACCGAGCACGCCTCGAGCTCCCCCCGCAGCGTCTCGAGCCAGCCCCGCACGCGCGCCTGCGCCTCGGCGCTGCGCTGGTGCACCTTCAAATACGCGGTGATGAAGGGCCCAAGCCACGCCGGCGACACCGAGGTTGCCTCGGGCGAGGCGCGCAGCCCGAGCGGCGTGAACAGCTCGCGCTCCATGGTTTCGACCAGGCGCGCCGCGCGCTCGGCGGGCAGCAGCGACGGTGACAGGCTCACCGCGAGGATCTGGGAGGGCGCGAGCCCGGGCACCGGCCCCGCGGGGGTGAGCGCTTCGAACAGGCAGCCGCGCTCCTCGTCCCACATCGACTCCATGAACCGGCTCTGGTGCTCGCGCGCCCACGCCAGGTGGAACGCGCCGCTCTCCTTGCGGCCCGCGAGGCGCGCGAGCTGCGCGTTGGCGACCAGCGCATGGAACCAGAGCGCGTTCAGGTCCGCGCGCGCGCCCGCCGCAGGCCCCTCGCCGGCGGAGAGCAGGCCGTCCGGGCCCACGCGGATCCCCGCGCGCGTGCCCGAGCGGTACGCCTGAACGATGCTGTCGACCGCCGGCTGGACCGGGTCGCTCAGGAACGCGAGGTCCTCGCTGCGGCGCGCCAGCAGCTCGGCGGCGTGGACCAGCCAGAGCGCGGGCGCCGCATCCCCGTACCGCGGGCGGCCGTTCTCGGGGTCGAAGCCCTCGGGCGCCAGGCCTTCGTTCAGGTAGTCGAGGTAGCCGCGCAGGATCTCGCGCGCGGTCTCGAACGCGCGCAGCGAGATGAGCGCGGGCAGCGCGCGCAGCGTCTCGCCGGAGCGCTCGCCGCCCGCGGGCA
>DATEMP010000149.1:0-2647 GCA_035275545.1 Candidatus Eiseniibacteriota bacterium
CGCAGCCGCCGCCGGCTGCTTCGCGACCGCGCGCTTCTGGGTCGTGGCGCGGGCGGGAGCCTTGCGCTTCGCCGCGGCGGCGCCGGCGTCGGCGACGAATCCCGCAGCCAGCAGCCACAGGCCGAGCATGCACGCGATCACGCCTCGCATCACTTCTGCTCCTTCCCGGCCGCCGGCTTCGGTTCGTTCTTCGCCACCGGTGCGAACAGATTGTCGGGATCGTCGGTGGCGCGCTTGCGGTACTCGGAGAGCCAGCGCGACGCGGCCTCCTCGTCGAACATGTAGAAGCGCTCGAGGATCGCCAGGTTGTAGTAGGGACCGGGGAGCTTGGGGTCGATCTCGATCGCGCGCTGGAACGCGCTCCGAGCCGCCTTCGGATCGCCGGCGCGCAGCCGCGTGATCCCGTAGTTGTTCTGGTTCGCGGCGCTGCGCGGATCCTCGTCCAGGGCCTCGCGCGCCATCTCGGCGGCGGCCCCGGGCGTGTCGCCCCGCAGCGTCACGTACACCGAGGCGGAACGCGAGGCGCGCGCCTCGCCGCCCTTCGCGCCGACCAGCGCGCCCGCGAGGTCGTGGCGATCCATCGCCTCGTAGTGGAGCGCCAGGCCCGCGACCAGGTCGGGCGGCAGCGTGCCCCCCGCGGCCGAGGCACGCGTGCGCGCCGCCTCGAGCAGCGTTGCGCCCTCCTGATGGCGGCCGCTCTGGTAGTACACGCGCGAGAGCAGCGCCAGCGCCGGCGCGTAGCCCGGATCGCGGTGCAGGCTCGCCTGGAGCGCGGTCTCGGCCTGAGCGGTCGAGTCCGCGTCCAGGTAGATCTGTCCCAGGCGGTGCAACCAGTAGGGCTCGGCGGGCGCCAGCGCCGCCTGCTCGCGCGCCTCGAGCACCTTGCGCTCCAGATCGGTGAGCTTGGGAGCTTCGTCCTTGGTCACCGGCTCGGCGCGGCGTCCGATCAGCCCTCCCGCACACCCGCCCGTGCCCGCGAGCGTGAGCGCGGCCGCCACGGCGAGCGCGATGCGCGCCCCCGGCCGGCTCATGCCTCTGCTCCGTGCGTTCATGGACGATTCTCCTTGCCGGCCTGGGACCCGGCGCGGTCGGATTCGCGCCGCGCCAGCTTCTTCTCCGCCGACTCCGTGCGGTCCTTCTCGATCTCCTGCCGCTCCGCGGGCCGGGCGCTCACCAGCGGGTAGTCCACCTCCGGAACGAAGAAGAACCGGTCGCCCAGCCGCTTCCAGAGCGCCTCCTGTGCACGCGCGAGCCACGGATCGTCCTTCGCGTCCTTCGACTTCTGCTTGAGCAGATCGGCCCATACGTCCTCGCCGCGCTGGGCGAACGCCACGGCACGGTCGTGCAGCACCTCCTCGTACGCGTGGAGGGCATCCCCTTGGAGATCGGCGGGTCGCTCGCTCTTCTCCAGCGCCTCGCCGAACGTCACCAGGGCCTCGCCGATCCGGAAGGTCGAGGCATGCGCCCACTCCGGCACCCCCCGGTCCACGCTCTTCTTGTAGCCCGCCATCAGGGCGTCGAGGCTCTTCTGCTTGGCGGCGATCGACTTGGGCAGCGGCTGACGGATGCGGAGCGCCTCGTACGCCGGCCGCGCCTCCTCGGCCTCGAGGAACGTCACCTGCGCCAGCAGGTCGCGCGAGGCGAGATCCGGCCGCAGCTTGGCGCGCTTCAGGTACTCGGCGAGCGCCGAGGGCGGCCCGGCCGGGGCCGCCGGCTTGGGCTTCGCCGCAGCGCGCTTCGCACCCTTCTTCGCCGGCGCGGGCGCCGGTGGCGGGAGCAGCTTCGACACCGGATGGCCGGGACCGACCGCGGCCAGCTCCTTCTTCGCCAGCCCCTCGTACACCTCCATCGCGGTCTCGATGTCGTTCGGGTAGCGCTTCACATAGGCGAGTCGGATCTCGAGCGCCTGGTCGTCCTTGCCGGCCGCCGCGTAGAGATCGGCCGCCTTGAGCCACGCGTCGGCGGCCCCGGCGTCCTTGGGATAGCGCTCCGCGAAGCGCGCGTACGCGGCGGCACTCGGCTCCTTCTCGCCGGCCGCCTCCCAGGTGCGCGCGATCTCGAGCTGGGCGTCGCGCACGTAAGCGCTGCGCGGGAAGCTGTCGATCACCGCCTGGAACGCGCGCACCGCATCGCGCGGCTGCCCGGCCTTCGCCCAGGCGAGCCCGGCGCGGTACTGGGCGAGGTGCGCGTGCTCGTAGCGCGGCCAGCGCGTGGCGACCTGCTGGAAGAGCGCGGCGTGGCGGTCGTGGCGCGACGAATCCTCGGCCACCGACGCCTCGGCGAGCCGGTGGTAGGCGACCGGGATCGCCTGCTCGGCGCGGCGCGTGAGCGAGTCGGCGCCCGCCCGGCGCGATGCCACCAGCGCCTGCTCATAGGCGCCGCCCGCCGCCTCGAACTTGCCGTCGCGGAACAGCGCGTCGGCCTTGAGGATCGAGGCGCGCGGCGCGCGTGGATCCGTGGGATGGCGCTCGGCCATGCGCCCGAAGTCGGCGGCGGCGCGGTCCAGCCAGCCGTGCGCGAACGCGAGGTTGGCCTCGCGCCAGGTGAGGTCCGCCGCCTGCGGATGATCGGGGAAGCGCGCGAGCAGCTCGTCGGCGGTGGTGAGCACCGCGCGCGCCAGCGAGTCGCGCCCGACCCCGGTCCGGCC
>DATEMP010000150.1:0-9745 GCA_035275545.1 Candidatus Eiseniibacteriota bacterium
GGCCCGTCGTCGTCGACCTCGATCTCGAGCATCTCGCCGTCGCGCCGCGCCGCCACGCGCATGTGGCCGCCGCGCGAGGTCGCCAGGCCGTGCTCGAGCGCGTTCTCGACCAGCGGCTGGACCAGCAGCGGCGGCACCAGCGCGGCACGCGTCTCGTCGGCGACCTGCCATTCCACCGCGAGCCGGTCGGGAAAGCGGATGCGCTGGAGGCTCAGGTAGCGCTCGAGGAACCCGAGCTCGTCGCGCAGCGGGATTTCGTGCACGTCGCGGGTGTCGAACGAGGCGCGCAGCAGCTCCCCGAGGTCCCCGATCGCCCGGTCCACCTCGGCGCCGTCGCCGCGGCGCGCCAGGACCGCGAGCGCGTTGAGCGTGTTGAACAGGAAGTGGGGGCGGAGCTGGGCGCGCAGGCTCTCGAGCCGCGAGGCCGTGAGGTCGCGCTCGACGCGCGCCGTGGCCAGATCTCGTTCGGCCGCCTCGCGTCGGGCGTCGAACAGCATGACGACCAGAACGATCGCGCCGTACACGCTCATCTCCATCGCCACGTAGAACACGTAACGGTGCACCAGGCCGGGCAGCGGGCTCACATGCGCGCCGGTGACGAGCGTGTGGAACAGGATCATCAGCGCCATGTGCAGCGCGACGAACACCGCCGCGCCGCCGACGTGCGCGAGCAGCGTGCGGCCCACGTGGCGAAGCCGGAACGGGAACCTCCGAGCCATCCACGCGCACCACGGGGAGGCGATCACCACGGTCAGCCACATCGGCAGCACGCGCCGCAAGATCTCGTGCGGCGTGGCGGAGCCGCCGCGCAGCAACTCCGCCACCGTGGTCCGGTGGAGCTCGAGCAGCGCGATGACCGCAGCGGTCGCGAGCGCGACCAGGGTTCCGCGCAGGGGGGCACGCATGCGCGAAATCCTAACATCGCGGTCGGCGCGCGCGGGTTCCTCGCGTCCCGGAATCCAGCCGCTCGTCCCCGCCCGGGTCCCGTCCGTCCCATGGCTGCGGAATGGGGGCACTTCGAGGCCCGAATGTACCGCCGGTCACGCCCGGTGGATGCCGGGCCGTTCCTCGAACGACTCGCACCCGGGAGTTCCATGATCGCGTTGCGCGGCCTCACCAAGACCTTCGAAACTCCCGCCGGCTCGTTCGCCGCGCTGCGCGGCATCGACCTCGACATCCCCCAGGGCGAGCTGGTCGCGGTGGTGGGCCGCTCCGGCAGCGGCAAGTCGACCCTGCTGAACCTGATCGCCGGAATGGACCGGCCCTCGGGCGGCACCGTGTCGGTCGGGGGGCGCGCGATCCACGACCTGGGCGCCGACCGGCTCGCGAAATGGCGCGGGCAGTCGGTGGGCGTGGTATTCCAGTTCTTCCAGCTCCTGCCCACGCTCACCGTGGCGGAGAACGTCATGCTGCCGATGGACTTCGCGGGCCGTCATCCCGGGCGCGAGCGGCGCGCGCGAGCGCTCGACCTGCTCCAGCGCGTGGACGTGCCCGAGCAGGCGGACAAGCTGCCGTCAGCACTCTCGGGGGGCCAGCAGCAGCGGGTGGCGATCGCGCGCGCGCTCGCCAACGACCCGCCGTTGATCCTCGCCGACGAGCCGACCGGCAACCTCGACTCGGCGACCAGCGGCGCGATCTTCTCGCTGTTCGGCGAGCTGGCGCGCTCGGGCAAGACGGTGGTGATCGTCACCCACGAGCGCGAAGCGGTCTCGGGCGCCTCCCGCACCGTGACGCTCGCCGACGGACGGGTGGTCGCGTGATCGCACCGCGCTGGCGCAAGGCGCTGCGCGACGTGCTCGCGCGCCCGGGGCGCTCGATCCTCGCGGTGCTGGCGATGGCGGCGGGGGTGTTCGAGAGCAGCGCGATGCTCTACAAGTATGCGGTCCTCCAGCCTGAGCTCACCCAGATGTACGGGCGCACCCACCCCGCGTCCGCGACGCTCAGCCTCGATCACGTCACCGACGCGCTGGTGGACTCGGTGCGCCGGGTGCGCGGCGTCGCCGACGTCGAGGCGCGCCCGGTGGTGGTGGCGCGCGTGCGCGTCGGGCAGGACGAGTGGACGCCGGCGGTGTTCTGGGTGGTGCGCGACTTCGAGCGCCCGCGCATCGACACCTACGTGCGCGACCAGGGCGCGTGGCCGCCGGCCGATGACGCGCTCATGCTGGAGCGCTCGGCGCTGCAGGTGGCGGGGGTCGAGCCCGGCGACAGCCTGACGGTGCGGGTTGCGGGCGACCGGGACCTCACGCTGCGCGTGGGCGGCACCGTGCATGCGGCGGGGCTGGCGCCGGCGTGGATGGAGCACATGGTGCCGGGCTTCGTGGCTTGGAACTCGCCGATCCGCGGCGGCGCGACTGAGACCGCGCAGCTCCGGATCGTGGTCGCCGATCATCCGCTCGACGAGGGCTGGATCCGCGAGGTGGCCGACTCGGTCCAGGCGATGCTGGTGCGCGGCGGCCACGAGGTGGGGCGGATCACCGTGCCGACGCCCGGCCTCCATCCGCACGCCGGCCAGATGGCGGCGTTCCTCTACCTGCTGCTCGCCTTCGGCATCCTGAGCTTCGTGCTGGGCGCGGTGCTGGCCGCGACCATGGTGCAGGCGTGGATGGCGGAGCAGATCAAGCAGATCGGCACCATGAAGGCGGTGGGCGCGACCCAGGCGCAGATCGCCGGGATCTACCTGGCGCAGGTGGCGATGCTCGCCGCCGCGGCGGTGGTGGTGGGGCTGCCGCTCGGAATCCTGCTCGGCCGCGCCTACGCGCAGTTCGCCGCGGGGATCCTCAACGCCGACATCTCGCGCGCGCCGTTCCCGTGGGCGATGATGGCGGCGGTGGTGATGGTGGGTGTGCTGGTGCCGCTGGTCACGGCGCTGGTCCCGGTGCGGCGCGCGGCGCGCATCACCGTGCGCGAGGCGCTGAGCGACGAGCCCGGCATGCGCCGGGCGGCACCCCCGACCGACGCCTGGATCGCGTGGCTCGCCTGGCTCCCGCGCCCGCTCGCGCTCTCGCTGCGCTCGACGTTCGCCCGCCGCGGCCGGGTGGTGCTCACGGTCGGCATGCTGTCGCTGGGCGGGGCCGCGTTCATCTCGGCGCTCAACGTCGCGTATGCATGGACGCGCGCGGTCGAGGCCGACTTCGCCAGCCGGCGCTACGACCTGATGGTGGGTCTCACCGAGGCGCGCTCGATCGCCACGCTCGAGCGCGTGCTCGCGACCGTGCCGGCGGTCGAGCACGCAGAGTTCTGGCCGGGCGCCAGCCCCTACCTGATCGGCGCCGCGGGCGTGCCCGGAGGCACCGTATCGCTGGTCGGCCCCGAGCCGTCCTCGCGACTCCTCACGCCGGCCATGGAGCAGGGACGCTGGCTCGAGCCCGGCGACACCGACGCGGCGGTGGTCAACCGCGCGGTGCTGACCCGCCACGGCGGGCTCGGGATGGGCGATTCGGTGCGCGTGCGGATCCAGGGCCGGAACGTGGCATTCGCGGTGGTGGGCGTGGCGAAGGAGCTCTACCCGATGCCGGTCATCTACGCCCCGCGCGGCGCGGTGCTCGCCGCCACCGGCCAGTCGAACGAGATGGCGCGATCGATCCGGGTGGTGACGCGCGGCCACGACGACCTGTCGCAGCGCGCGGCCGCCC
The DNA here is from genome assembly GCA_035275545.1 of Candidatus Eiseniibacteriota bacterium. Lineage (GTDB taxonomy): Bacteria > Eisenbacteria > RBG-16-71-46 > RBG-16-71-46 > RBG-16-71-46 > WS-11. The sequence goes on from DATEMP010000150.1 coordinate 3,633, forward strand.
GCGAGCTGGAGCGCGCGTTCGCCAGCGAGGGCATCACCGTGAGCGGCATGCAGCGCATGCAGGACGCCAAGCAGGGCATCCTCGACCACCTGGTCATCATCCTGAGCGTGCTGACCGCGGCCGCCCTGGTGGTGGTGGTGGTGGGGAGCCTGGCGCTCACCTCGACCCTCACGCTCAATGTCATCCAGCGCACCCGCGAGATCGGCGTGCTGGGGGCGATCGGCGCCACGCCCCGCACCATCGCATCGCATGTGTGGTTCGAGGCGATGGTGTTCGGCGCCCTGAGCTGGGCGGTCGCCAACCTCATGGCCCTGCCGTCGAGCTGGCTGCTCGAGACCGTGACCGGCCGGATCTTCTTCGGCTCACCGCTGGACTTCCGTCTCTCACCCGTGGCTTCGGCGCTCTGGCTGCTCCTGGTGGTGGTGCTCGCTACCGCGAGCAGCGTCTACCCGGCGCAGCGCGCCGCCCGGCTCTCGGTGCGCGAGGCGCTCGCCCATGTCTGATCACACCAGGAGGCTCCCGATGCGTCACGTACTCATGCTCGCACTCTCGATCACGCTCGCCGCCCGTGCGGCCGCGGCGGAGAGCCACGCGGCCAAGGCCCCTGCCCGCGAGGCGGTCCGTTCCGCCGCACCCAAAGATGGATGGCCGGACACCCGCCCCGGGGCGATCGGGCGCGCCTGGGTGACGGCATTCGCGGCCGGCGACTCGGCGATGCGGCAGTTCTACCTCCAGAACCTCACCAAGGAATCGCTGGCGCAGAAGAGCATCGAGGAGCGGCTGGAGACCTACCGCGCAAGCCGCGAGCGCTTCGGCAAGCTCACCTTCGCGTCGGTCGACAAGAGCACCGCCGAGGAGCTGACCGTGACGCTGCTCGACGCCGATCTCCAGTCGGTCAAGCACGTCTTCAAGGTCCAGAACGGACCGCCCTGGAAGCTGGTCTCGATCAGCCGGCTCGAGAATCGTCACGGGTTCGGCTTCCACCACTGAGCGTCGCGCCGCCGCGGGACCGCGCGGCCGGCAATGGGGTTTGGTCGAACCGTGGGGGCGGGGTAGGCTCGTTGCCCGATGACCGAGCTCGAACCGTCGCTCACGACCGAGGCCCACGCGAGGCGCATCGAGCGCTGGCGGTTCGCGGCCCCGGTATTTGCGGTGGTCGCGATGCTGATCGGCGTGGCCGCCCTGGCAGGCTGGGTCACCGACACCCTGCCGCTCAAGGGCGTGGCGTCCGGCATCGCCATGAAGACCAACACGGCGATCGCCCTGGTGCTCTCGGGTCTCGGCCTGTTCCTGCTCTCCTCCCGCACGGTCTCGCCGCGCCGCGCCGCCATCGGGCAGGCGCTGGGCGCGGTCGTCGCCCTGATCGGGCTCGCCACGCTGAGCGAGCACCTGTTCGGCTGGAACCTGGGGATCGACCAGCTCCTGTTCCGCGAAGCGCCGGGTGCGGCGGCCACCACCAGCCCCAACCGCATGGGGACCACGGCGAGCACCTGCTTCGCGCTGCTCGGGAGCGCCCTCGTGCTGCTCGGCCGCCGCGATCGGTCGATCGTCGTCCCGCAGCGTCTGGCGATGGTGTCGCTGGTCATCGCGTTCATCCCGCTCACCGGCTACATCCGGCAGGAGCACGATCTGTTCGGCATCGCGCGCCTGACCGGCATCGCCCTGAACACCGTCATCGCGCTGCTGGTGCTGTCGCTGGGCCTGCTGGCCGCGCGGCCTGAGACCGGAATCCTCCGCCGCGTGCTCGCCGACGACGCGGCGGGAGTGCTCCTGCGGCGGATGCTGCCCGCGGCCATCCTCCTGCCGTTCGTGCTCGGCTGGCTGCGGGTCCTGGGCGAGCGCGCCGGCCTCTACGACGTCGAGTTCGGCCGCAGCCTCGCGACCGTGTTCTTCGTGGTGACGTTCACCGGCCTCATCTGGTGGACCGCGGCGATCCAGTCCCGCCACACCCGCGCGCTCGAGGTCGCCCAGGCGACCCTGCGCCAGAGCGAGCAGCGCTTCGGCGCCGTCTACGAGCATGCGCCGTTCGCGATCGCCCTGGCGCGGCTCGCGACCGGGGCGATCGTCGACGTCAACGCGGCGTGGGAACGGCTGACCGGCGTCGCCCGCGAGGAGGCGATCGGCCGGACCAGCGTCGAGCTGGGGCTGGCGGTCGATCCGGCCGGGCGCGACGGGCTCCTCGAGAGCACGCGTCGCGAAGGGGTATCGCCTCCCCTCGAGATCGCCATCCGCACGCGGGCCGGCGAGACCCGCATCGTTTCGAACCGGGTGACGGTCGTGACGGTCGGCGAGGAGCGCTTCTTCCTCGCCACGCTCGAGGACGTGACCGAGCGCCGGCGGTCCGAGCAGGCGCTGCGCGAGAGCGAAGAGTGGCTCCGCCTGGCGCTCGACAGCGGGCGGCTCGGAACGTTCATCTACGACTTCCGAAGCGCCACGGTGGCGGCGACCGCGCGCTACAAGGAGCTGTTCGGGTTCGCCGCCGACCTCCAGCCCACCCGCGATGAATACCAGGCGGTGGTCCATCCCGACGATCGCGAGCGCAACAACCACGAATGGGAGCGGGGCGTCGCGGAGCGCCGGCGGATCGAGATCGAATACCGGGTGCTGGCCGCCGATGGATCGTGGCGCTGGGTGGCCTCGTACGGCCAGGCCATCTACGACCAGGACGGGCAGGCCGAGCGGTACATCGGCGTGAGCATGGACCTGACCGAGCGCAAGCGCGCCGAGGCGATGCTGCGCGAGGCCGACCGCCAGAAGGACGAGTTCATCGCGGTGCTCGCCCACGAGCTGAGGAACCCGCTGGCGCCGATCCGCAATGCGGTCGCGATCCTTCAGCAGCAGGGCCCGCCGGATCCCGAGCTGGTGTGGGCACGCAACGTCATCGACCGCCAGGCGTCGCACATGGCCCGCCTGCTCGACGATCTGCTCGACGTGTCGCGCATCACCCGGCGACGGCTCGATCTGCGGCGTCAGCGTCTCACGCTCAAGCACGTCATCGACCGCGGGCTCGAGACCAGCCGGCCGCTCGTGGACGCCGGCGGTCATCGGCTCGCGATCGAGCTGCCGCCGGACGACGTGTGGCTGGACGGAGACCCGCTCCGGCTCTCACAGGTGGTCTCGAACCTGGTCAACAACGCCGCCAAGTACACGTCGTCGCGTGGCGAGATCTCGGTGCGCGCGGCGCGCGAGGGCGACCAGGTGGTGATCGCGGTGCGTGACAACGGCATCGGGATCACGCCCGAGGACCTGCCCCGGGTCTTCGACGTGTTCGCCCAGGCCGCGCCGGCGCTCGAGCGTTCGCACGGCGGGCTCGGGATCGGCCTCTCGCTGGTGCGCGGCATCGTCGAGGCGCACGGCGGCACGGTCGAGGCTCACAGCGACGGCATGGGCCAGGGCAGCGAGTTCATCGTCCGCCTGCCGGCGGCGGCCGCTCCCGTGCACGCGCCGGCGGACGCCACGCCCGCGCACGTGCCGAGCGCCCCAGGATCGCCGCTCCGCATCGTGGTGGCCGACGACAATGCCGACGCGCTCGACAGTCTCACGCTCGTGCTGCGGCGCGGCGGCCACGACGTGCACCCGGCGGCGGATGGCGCCGAGGCGGTCGAGGTCGCCGGGCGCGTGCGCCCCGACGTGGCGCTGCTCGACATCGGCATGCCGCGCCTGAACGGCTACGAAGCGGCGCGCCGGATCCGCGGCGAGGACTGGGGGCGCACCATCGTGCTCGTGGCGCTCACCGGGTGGGGACAGCAGGAGGATCGCCAGCGCGCGGTCGAGGCCGGGTTCGACGAGCACCTGGTCAAGCCGGTCGAGCCGGCGCGGCTCGCGACCTTGCTGCGGCACATCTCCACGCCCGTGGGAGAGCCCCGGGCGTAGTCAGGGCAGGGCCGGCGAGGGTGACGCGATGCGACTCGATGTCTATGTGAACTACCCAGGACACTGCGAGCAGGCCTTCCGCTTCTACGAGCAGGAGCTCGGCGGGAGAATCACCGGGTTCATGCGGCATGGGGAGCAGCCCAATCCCGGCATCCCTGAGGGTTGGCAGGAGAAGATCCTCCACGCACGCATCGAGATCGGCACCACGGTGCTCATGGGTGCGGACATCCCTGGTGCCGAGCCGATGCGCAGCGCCTACCTGACCCTCGGTCTCGATCGCGAGGAGGAGGCGGAGCGCGTGTATGCCGCGCTCGGGGACGGTGGCGAGATCTTCATGAGGATGGAGAAGACCCCCTTTGCCAATCGCTTCGCCATGCTGCGGGACCGGTTCGGCACGTCGTGGATGCTGCTCCATCAACCCGACAGCGACTAACGTTCGTTTCCCCGAATGCCGGGAAGAAGCGCAGCGAACGCGGTAACCATCGTCGACGTCGGCTACCGCTCGACCCACTACTGGGTAGTGAGCGCCGGCACGTCGCGCCTGCTGGTCGACATCGGCTGGCCCGGCACCCTCGGCACGATGAAGGCGAACCTCGACCGCATGGGCGTGCCGCTCCGCGAGATCCGCTACGCGCTCGCCACGCACTATCACATCGATCATGCGGGTCTCGCCGAGGAGATGAAGCGCGAGGGCGTGCCGCTGCTCGTGATCGACCTGCAGGTGGACGCGATACCGGAGATGAAGCGGTCGACGAAGCCGGCGGACCACTACGTGGACATCACCATGGATGGCAACGTCACGATCGCGTGCGATCGGAGTCGCTCGGTGCTCGCCGAGATCGGCATCGCGGGAGAGATCCTTCACACGCCCGGGCACTCCGATCACTGTGTCTCGCTGCTGCTCGACGACGGCTCGGCGTTCACCGGCGATCTTCCGCCCGAGATCCTGGCCTTCGACAACCCGGTGGCCCTCCAATCGTGGCAGCTCCTCCTGGAGCGGGGCGCAACGCGCGTCTATCCCGGGCATGGCCCGGTGGGATCGATGGGCCGGGCGCTGAACACGCCACGACGCGAGTGAAGCGCATCCTCACCCGCCCGCACCCACGCGCCTGGTCTCGTACGCCCGGTACTGGAGCGCCTCGGCCAGTCGCAGGGCGCTGACGCGCTCTTCGCCCGCGAGGTCGGCGATCGTGCGCGCCACGCGCAGCGCCCGGTGCACACCGCGCGCCGACATGCCGCCGCGGTCGATCGCGTCGGCGACCAGGCGCCGGGCGTCCGCGTCCAGCGCACAGTGCTGCTTGAGTGCCGAGGTCGAGAGCCGCGCGTTGAGGCCGCCGCGCAGATCCTGCCGTGCCCGCGCCGCCATGACCCGCCCGCCCACCACGTCGCTGGTCTCGCCGGCCTGAGCGTGCAGCAGCTCCTCGGAGGTGAGCGCCGGCACCTCGATCTGGAGATCGATGCGATCGAGCACCGGTCCCGAGATCTTCGCCGCGTAGCGCGCGAGATCCGCGGGTCCGCAGCTGCACGCGCGCAGCGGATGCCCGAGCCATCCGCACGCGCAGGGATTGCTGGCCGCGACCAGGAGCGGATGCGCCACGAAGCTCGCGCGGCCGCTGGCGCGCGCCAGGTGGACGACGCCGGTCTCGAGCGGCTCGCGCAGCGCGTCGAGCACCGGCCGCTGGAACTCGGTCAGCTCGTCGAGGAACAGCACGCCATGGTGCGCGAGCGATAGCTCGCCGGGGCGCGGCGGGCTGCCGCCGCCGATCATCCCGGCGGGCGTCACCGAGTGATGCGGAGCGCGGAACGGACGCCGCACCATGAGGCCGCGCCCGGGTGGCCGCGAGCCGGCCGCCGAGTGGACCCGCGTCACGATCAGCGCCTCCTCGGGGGTGAGCGCGGGCAGGATGCCGGGCAGCCGCTGGGCGAGCATCGACTTGCCCGAGCCGGGTGGACCCACCATGAGCACGTGATGGCCGCCCGCGGCGGCGATTTCGAGCGCGCGCCGCGCCACCGCCTGGCCGCGCACATCGGCGAGATCGTCCTCGCGCTTCTCGCTCACGTCGGGAGGCGCGGGCGCTTGCGCCTCACGCGCCTCGCCGCGCAGCCACTCGGCGGCCTCGGTCACGTTGCTGACCGGGAACACCGCGAGCCCGTGCACCAGCGCCGCCTCGGGTGCGGCCGCCGCCGCGCACAGGAGACTGGTGGCGCCCGCGCGCCAGGCGGCCTCGGCGAGGCCGAGC
>DATEMP010000151.1:0-7967 GCA_035275545.1 Candidatus Eiseniibacteriota bacterium
GCTCGCCGTCGCGCGCCACCAGCACCGGACGCACGCGGTCGCGCGGCACGAGCGCCGGCCAGTAGGCGACCACCTCCTGCGCCTGCGGCCGGCCGCCGGTCACCGCCACGCCCGGCGGGCCGGAGAGGATCACGCCCGGCACCAGCTTCGAGAATCGCTCGATCTTCTCCCGCTCCTGGTCGCGTACCGAGAGGCGCAGCAGCACCTCGGGCGGATCGGTCTCCGGCGCGAGCGGACCCCAGCACGACGAGTGGCCGACCAGGTCCGCCTCGCGCGCCGCGAACTCGAGCCCCAGGCGCTCCCAGAAGAGCTCGGCGAACGCGCGCGCCTTCTCGGCCGCCTCGGGCGCGGAGATGATAATCGAGCCGCTCGCCTTCCATCCGTCGAAGTAGGAGACGCTCACCTTGAGGCTGGCGGGCGCCGGGCGTCCGCGCACGCCCCACACGCGCACGCGGTCGCGCCCCGCCTGCTCGAGCCGGGCGGTGCCGAAATCCGCGACCACGTCGGGCGTGATGTAGGAGCGCGGGTCGCCCATTTCGTAGACCAGCTGCTCCTTGACGGTCCGCACGGTCACCGCGCCCCCGGTGCCCGCGTGCTTGGTGACGATGAACGAGCCGTCCGGGAACACCTCGAGCACCGGGTAGCCGATCGAGCCGAAGCGCTTGATCGTGCGCCAGTCCGTGAAGTTGCCGCCCGTGGACTGGGCACCGCACTCGACGATGTGACCCGCCACGATCCCCGCGGCGAGACGGTCCCAGTCGTCGGGCAGCCAGCCGAAGGCGTGGATCATGGGCGCGAGCGTGATGCCGGTGTCGGTGCAGCGCCCGGTCACCACGATCTGGGCGCCGGTGCGGAGCGCGTCGACCACCGGCCAGGCGCCGAAGTAGGCGTTCGCCGAGGACACGCGCTCGCGGATTCTGATGAACGGCGCGCCGTCCTCCATGTTGTCGAGCGTGGCGCCCGCCGCCTGCAGCTCGCCGAGCCGCTCCATGAGGTCGTCGCCCGCCACCGCCGCCACCTCGATCGGCTTGCCGTGGGTCTGGGCCATAGCCAGCAGCGCCGCCCGGCAGGCGAGCGGGTTGACGCCGCCCGCGTTCGAGATCACCCGGATGTTGCGCTCGACGAGGAGGGACAGGGTCTCCTCGACCTGGGCGACGAAGTCGCGCGCGAAGCCCGCGCGCGGATCACGGGCGCGCTGCTTCTGCATGATGGACATGGTGATCTCGGCGAGGAAGTCGAGCGTCACGTAGTCCACCGGACCCAGCTCGACCTGGCGGCGGAACTGCGTCAGATCGTCGCCCCAGTACCCGCCAGCGTTGGCAATGCGGATCATGTCGGCCATGGCCGCGGCAGCCTAGCACAGCGTGGCGCGGGATCCGGGCTGTGGTGCGCGCCCCCGCCTGCCGATAACCCGGGCATGAGCATCTGGGACATCGTCCAGCAGGTCCAGATCGAGAACCTCAAGTCCCGCCAGCGCTCGGGCGAGTCGATCGCCGACTCGGTGCTGGAGCGGAGCCGCGACCGGGATGCCAAGCTGGACGACAAGATCGAGCGCCTCGCGCTCGTGACCGAGGCGATGTGGGAGCTGCTCTCCGAGCAGACCAACGTCACGGTCGCCGATCTCGCGGCGCGGATCCGCGAGCTGGACGCCAAGGACGGGAAGATGGACGGGCGGCGCGGTCCGCCCCCGGACGCCCCCAAGGTCTACTGCACCGCCTGCCAGGCGGTGGTGCCCCATGGACGGAAGGACTGCCAGTTCTGTGGCGCCCCGGCCCCGGGCGGGGAGACGAACCCCTTCCGCGCCGCATGAGGTTTTCTCCGGCCGCGCTCGGCGCCGCCTGCCCGGATTTGATCCTGGGCGTCACCTTCCTGCTGGTGTGGCTCGAGCCCCAGCGCTTCGCGCCCGACATGATCCGCGGGCTGATGCTGCTCATGCTGCTCGAGTTCATCGTCGTGCACTCGGGCGGGTTCGCGGGCTCGGTGATCCTCAGCGAGCAGCCGCGGATGCAGAAGGTGAAGGCGCTCGGCGGCCTCGGACTCTTCTACACGCTGTTCGTGGGCGGGTTCAGCCTGGTGTTCCGGACCTGGTGGCCGCTGCTGAGCTTCTGGGGCCTGATGATCAACCGCATGATGAGCGTGCTGCTCGGCCAGGCGGAGAAGGGTGACGAGCGTGCGTTCCTCCAGCGCGGCTGGGCGGCGGGCGCGGTGTTCTACCTGCTCTTCGCGTTCGCGACCGTGCTCCTGCCGGTGCCGCGCTTCGGCCTCACCGACGAGGTGCTGAGGGCGGTCGATCTGCCGGGGGAAGGCCTGTGGGTCGACCAGCCCTGGCGGGTGCTCGCGTTCGGGTTCCTCTACTTCACCGCCACCGGGCTCTCCGAGATGCGCGGGCACCAGTGGTTCGCGGGCGGCGTCCCCGCGCGGGAGTCGAAGGCGGCGTAAGTACCGCGCGACGGTCCCCTTGGCGGCCGCCGCGACGTTGCCGGGCCCCCGCACGCATGCTAGCTTCGCCGGTCCGGCGGGCTTCCGGCCCGTCCGCACGCGCAACGCCTCGTCACCGCCTTCCCATCGGGGCCCTCGCCATGTCCGTTTCGACCCGCACGCTCACCCTCGCCGATCTCGCCTGGCCGCGCTCCGGCGCGCTCCGGAACGTGCTCCTGATCGTGGGCGCGAGCCTCGTGACCGCGCTCGCCGCCCGCATCGAGATCAAGGTGCCATGGACGCTGGTGCCGATCACCGGCCAAACGTTCGCGGTCCTGCTTTCGGGCGCGGTGCTGGGCGCGCGCCGCGCGTTCGCGGCGCAGCTCCTCTACCTCGCCGAGGGCGCGGCCGGGTTGCCGGTGTTCGCGGGCGGCGGGGCCGGGCTCGCGACCTTCGCGGGACCGACCGCGGGCTACCTGGTCGGCTTCCCGATCGGTGCCGCCGTTACCGGCGCGCTGGTCGAGCGGCGCTGGGATCGCCGCTTCATCACCATGCTCCCGGCGATGCTGCTCGGCAGCGCGCCGATCTTCGCGCTCGGCCTCGCGTGGCTCTCGCGTTTCCTGCCCGCCGATCAGCTGCTCGCGGCGGGGCTGGTTCCGTTCCTGCCGGGCGACGTCATCAAGGCGACGCTCGCCGCGCTCGCATTCCCCGCGGCCTGGCGCCTCGCCCGGTCCCGTGGAGGCGCAAGGGACGCGTGAGCATCCAGAACGTCGCGGTCCTGGGCGCCGGTCTCATGGGTCGGGGCATCGCCTACGTCTCGGCACTGGGGGGATTCCGCACCATCCTCCAGGACACGAGCGACCGGGCGCTCGAGCAGGCGACCGGCGAGATCTCGGCCGTCCTCGAGAAGGGCGTTGCCGCGGGTAAGGTCCAGGGCCAGGACGCGGCGGCCGCGCACAAGCGTCTCTCCACGACCCGCAAGCCCGAGGATGCCGCGCGCGGCGCCGACCTCGTGATCGAGGCGGTGCCCGAGGACATGGCGCTCAAGATCGAGATCTTCGGGACCATCGACAAGGTCGCCCCCGAAACCGCGATCCTCGCCACCAACACTTCGTCGCTCTCCATCACCGAGATGGCCGCCGCGACCCGCCGCGCGCCGCGCGTCGTGGGCATGCACTTCTTCAATCCCGTCCATCGCATGAAGCTGCTCGAGATCGTGCGCGGCCTGGAGACCAGCGACGCGACCATCGCCTCCGCCGCGCTCGTGGGCGAGCGCATGGGCAAGGAGTGCGTGGTGGTGCGTGAGTCGCCCGGGTTCGTCACCAGCCGCATCAACGCGATGATCGGCAACGAGGCGTTCTACATGCTGCAGGAGGGTGTGGCGAGCGCCAAGGACATCGACCGCGCACTCAAGCTCGGGCTCAATCACCCGATGGGGCCCTTCGAGCTGGTGGATCTCGTGGGGCTCGACACCCGGCTCTCGATTCTCAAGTTCCTGCACCGCACGCTGGGCGAGAAGTTCCGGCCCTGCCCGCTGCTCGAGCAGTACGTCGCGGCCGGGCGGCTCGGGCGCAAGTCGGGGCGCGGCGTCTACGACTATCCGGCGCAGTCATGAAGCGCACCGCCAGGCGTAAGCGCGCGGCGAAGCCCAAGCGCGCGGCGAAGCCCAAGCGCGCGGCGAAGCCGAAGCGGGCCACGAAGCCGAAGCGGTCCGCGAAGCCGAAGCGCACCGCGAAGCCGAAGCGCACCGCGAAGCCGAAACGCGCCACGAAGCCGAAGCGGCCCGCGAAGCCGAAGCGCACCGCGAAGCCGAAACGCGCGGCGAAGCCCAAGCGCGCCGCCAAGCCCAAGGGCGCCGCGCAGCCCAGGCTCGTGGCCAGGCCGAAGCGACCGGCGCCGGCACCCAGGCGGGCGCCGCCTCCACCCGCGTTTCCCCAGGCGGTCGGCGCCTCGGTCCGCGATGGGCTCCTGTTCCGGATGGTGAAGGCGCGCGCCTCGGTGGTCGCCGCCATCCAGGGCATGAGCGCCGCGACCGCGGAGAGACCGCTCGGTGACGGAAAGTGGAGCACCCGTGAGACCATTCTTCATCTCGTGAACCGCGACCAGGCGCGGCTGCGCGAGATGGAGGCGGCGCTGCGCGGCACCCGGCCTTCGTGGGAGGGACTCGATCCCGAGCGGCAGGCGCTCGTCAACGAGGAGGATCTCGCGCCGCTGCGCCGGCTGCCGTGGGAGGACGCGGTGCGCCTGCTCCACACCACGCGCCAGGAATTGATGGAGGCGGTCGAGAGCATCGAGGAGCCCGCGGAGATCTGGGACGAATCCCATCCGCTGGGCTGGATGCTCCAGCGGCTGCCGACGCATGATCTGCATCACGCCGACACCATCAAGCGCTGGCGCACCGAGCAGGGCGGGTAGTCATGCCGAAGGAAGTCCGGACGTTGGTGGAGGAGCGGGTCGGAGAGATCGTCATCCTGCGGCCGCCGATGCCGTTCTGGCTGGGCGCGGAGGAGACCGACGAGTTCACCGGACGCGTGCGCGATTTGGCGGCCGCGGGATGCACCCGGTTGGTCGTGAACCTGGCTTCGATCCCCCGCATGAACAGCATCTCCGTTGGCGCTCTCGGAGAGGCCTGGAATGCCCTGCGTCCGAACCAGGGCCGGCTCATCGTATGCTGCGCCGGGAAGGAATGCCTGCTGATCCTGAAGCTCACCCGGCTCGACGAAGTCATCACCGTGTGCGCATCGGAGGCCGAGGCGCTCGCCCTGCTGGCGCCGTCGCAGGCTCCATGAGCTCGCCCGCAGAACTCAACGTGCGGAGGTCCTCGACATGACTGACACGCTGACGCCGGTGAAGCCGGCACGGCTCATCATCAACGGCGAGGCGGTGGACGCCGCTTCGGGCCAGACGTTCACCACCCGCAATCCCGCCACCGAGGAGTCGATCTGCGAGGTGGCCGAGGCAGGCGTCGAGGATGTGGACCGCGCGGTCCAGGCGGCGCGCGCGGCGTTCGACTCCGGCCCGTGGTCGAAGATGAAACCCGCCGAGCGACAGCGCATCCTCTGGAAGCTCGGCGACTTGATTCTCGCGAACGCCGACGAGCTCGGCCGGCTCGAGACGCTCGACAACGGCAAGCCGATCTTCGAGTCGCGGCAGATCGACGCGCCGATGGTGGCGGGCTGCTTCCACTACTTCTCGGGGTGGACCACCAAGCTGACCGGCGAGACCATCCCGGTCAACCCGGCGTACTTCACGTACACGCTGCGCGAGCCGCTCGGGGTGATCGGCGCGATCATCCCGTGGAACTTCCCGATGATCATGGTGGGCTGGAAGTGCGCGCCCGCCCTGGCCGCCGGGAACACCGTCGTGCTCAAGCCGGCGATGGAGACGCCGCTCACCGCGGTGCGGATCGGCGAGCTGGCGCTGGAGGCCGGCCTGCCGCCCGGGGTTCTGAACGTGCTGCCCGGACGTGGCTCGGTCGCGGGCGAGGCGCTGGTCAAGCATCCGCTGGTCGACAAGATCAGCTTCACCGGCTCGACCGAGGTCGGGCAGCACATCATGCGCGAGGCGGCGGGCACGGTGAAGAAGCTCACGCTCGAGCTGGGGGGCAAGTCGCCCAACATCGTGTTCGCCGACGCCGACCAGGAGGCCGCGGTGCGCGGTGCGGGCACGGGGATCTTCTACGGCAAGGGCGAGGTGTGCGCCGCCGGCTCGCGCCTGCTGGTCGAGAAGAGCATCCACGCCGAGTTCGTGGCCAAGCTCGCCGAGCGCGCCAAGAAGCTTCAGCCCGGCGACCCGATGGATCCCAAGACGCGGCTCGGCGCTCTGGTCAACGAGAAGCAGATGAAGTCGGTGCTCGGCTACGTGGAGACCGGCGTCAAGGAGGGTGCGAAGCTGGTGGCGGGCGGGCAGCGTCAGCCGGTCAACGGCAAGGGATACTTCGTGCAGGCGACCGTGCTCGACGGCGTGGACAACCGGATGAAGGTGGCGCAGGAGGAGATCTTCGGCCCGGTGCTCGCGGTGATCCCGTTCGATGACGTCGAGGACGCGGTGAAGAAGGCCAACGACATCTTCTACGGGCTGGCCTCGGGCGTGTGGACGCGCGACGTGAAGAAGGCGCACGCGGTGTCGCGCCGGCTCCGTGCCGGGACGGTGTGGGTCAACATGTACAACTTCTACGATCCCGGCATGCCGTTTGGCGGCTACAAGGGATCGGGATTCGGGCGCGACCTGGGCGCGGAGAGCCTCCGCGACTACACCCAGGTCAAGAGCATCTGGATGAACATCGAGTAGGGGTTCCGATGGATCGGCTCAGCCACGTCATCATCTTCACCGGTGATGTCGCCGGTGTACGACGCTTCTATGAAAGCCTCGGCCTGAAAGCCGGTGCCGAGTCGCCGTACTACGTGGAGTTCGACACCGCCGCCGCGACGCTCGGGATCCGCATGGAGCCCGATGCCGCCAAGCGCGGCGTCGTGCTTCAGTTCGCGACCGACGACATCGAGGCCCGGGCCGGGGAGCTCGCCGACCGGGGGGTGGCATGCGACCCGATCGGAGAGTTCCCGTGGGGCCGCAGCACGGCGTTCGCGGATCCCGAGGAGAACCGCTACACGCTCTGGGAGCCGGCCGAGCGTTTCGCTGCGGGCTCGGGCCTCGCGCTCTCGGCGGCCATCAACTGCCGCGACATGGACGCGATGCGGCGCTTCTACCTCGACCAGCTCGGGCTCGCGGCCTCCATCGACTCCGCGTGGTGGGTGGGACTCGCCACCGGCGATGCGGGGCTGGGACTTCACCCGCGCACCGATCGCCCGGGCGCCGAGAGCCACCACGGACGAGCGATCACGATCGGGCTGTCGGTGCCGGGCCTCGTGTCCTGGCACAAGCAGGCGGTGGGACGCGGGGTCCTCTTCACCGCGCCGCCCGGCGATCGCGGTTACGGGGTGTTCGCGGACGCGGTCGATCCGGATGGAAACCAGGTATCGCTGCGCGATGTGCCGGTGACGGTCGCGGCGAGCCTCGAGGCCGACGAGACGCTCGAGGAGAAGCTCGCCGAGCCCTTCGAGGATGACGCGACGCCGCAGCGCGCCGCGATCCGCAAGCCGGTGCGCAAGGGCGCCAAGGCGACCAGCCGGGTGGCGACCAAGCCCGCATACCACAGCGGCAAGCGCGTGGTGAAGCGCCGGCGCCCGTCCAAGCCGCTGGAGAAGGTGGCGTCTCCGCGCGGCACCGGCCCGGCCGGCACGCGCAAGAAGCCCAAGCGCAAGCACGACCCCAAGCGCGCGCGCGTCAAGCCCGCGCTCGGTCGGCGCGAGAAGGCCGAGCGGCGCACGTTCAAGTCGCAGAAGCAGCAGGTGGCGAGCGCCAGCAAGAGCAAGCCAGTGAAGCGTGCGAGCCGGCCGCGCCCCGCGAAGCGCACCGCGCCGAAGCGCGTGGCCGCGAAGAGCGGCCGCCGATGAGCGCGACTCGGATGCGGGCGGGCGCGTGAGCGGCCGGGTCTTCCTCGCCGGCGGCGTGCGGACGCCGATCGGCAAGTTTGGCGGGGCGCTCGCCCG
>DATEMP010000152.1:0-5962 GCA_035275545.1 Candidatus Eiseniibacteriota bacterium
CGGCTGGGAGGTGCCGCACTGCTCGTCCACGGGCAGGTAGCCTTCGGCGTCCCGCTCGACCTGGGACGCACACCATTCGGTGTTGGGGATCACGCCCGCCTTGACCACCAGCCCGGCGGCCGGCACCTCGAACTCGCCGCGCGGGCCCGCGAGCCGGACCGCGCTCACCCGGTCCTCCCCCAGCACCGCGCTGACGCGGGTGTGCTCCTGGACGTCGATGCGCAGCGTGGCGGCGACCCGCTCACGGAACTCGGCGCGCGCGCGCGGCGCACCGCGCACCACCAGCGTCACCGGGCAGCCCACCTCGGCGAGCAGCAGCGCGTTCTCGTACGCGCCGTCCCCACCGCCCGCGACCACCACCTCCTCGCCCGCGAAACGGGCGCGATCGTGGGTGGCCGACCACGACACGCCGCGCCCCTCGAGCTCCCGCTCGCCCGGCACCTCCAGCCGGCGCCGGCGCACCCCGGTGGCGATCAGCACCGCCTGCCCGGCGTTCCAGGCGCCGGAGGCGTCGAGCACCGCGGGGCGGGCGGCGTCCAGCGCGGTCGCGGCGGCGCCGTAGCGCACCTCGGCGCCGCTCGCTTCGAGCTGGTCCTTGAACGCGCGGGCGATGGTCGCGGCGTCGCCGTCCGCGGCACCCGCGAGGTTCAGCAACGGATGATGGATGTGATGGAGCTGCCCGCCGGCCGTGCTGCCCGCCTCGAGCACCTGCGTGGCGATCCCGAAGCTGCGCGCCCAGAGCGCGGTCGACACGCCCGCGGGGCCCGCCCCAACGATCACCAGCTCCGCGCTCACGGCGGCGCGGTGCCGGCGGCCGCCGCAACCGCGAGCGCCACCTCCCAGAAGGTCTTGGGCTCGAGCGGCGGCAGCCCGTGCCGCTCCTCGAGCCGCCGCAGGCACTCGATGCGCTCGGCATGCACCTCGCTCGAGAGGTTGCCGTGCTCGCGCATGCGCACCTCGACCGTCACCCCCGGCACACGCTGCGGGGTGGTGATCGCGGCGGCGCGCATGAGGAAGTCCCAGTCCTCGGAGAACCGGAAGCTCTCGTCGAAGCCCTGGAGCCTCTCGAACAGCGGACGCCGCACCGCCCAGGCGCTGGGCGGCAGGTAGTCGTCATGGCGCATGAGCTCCGGATCCCAGTCGTGGGCGATCACCCGGCGGTCGAGATCGCGCCGGATCCCCTCCGGGGTCACCTGCTCCTGGATGACCGCGCTGTCCCGCCACGCGAGCTCGACCGCCGGGTCGCGGAACGCCACCGCCAGGCCCGCCAGGTGATGCGGCAGCCAGCGGTCGTCGTCGTCGTGGAACGCGAGCACTTCGCCGTGCGCCGCGGCACTCGCGCGGTTGCGGGCGGCCGCGGTGAGGCGCGCGGTCACCGGGATGACCTCGATCGGAACCGGGGCGCCCGAGAGGATCTCCGCCGGCACCGGCTGCTCGCCGTCGTCGGCGATGATGACCTCGAGCGGCGGCAGGATCTGGGCGGCGATGCCGCGCAGCGCGTCCCGCAGCAGGGCCGGCCGGTCGCGGGTGACCAGCACCACCGAGATCGTGGGACGGGTCGGCGTCATGCGTCCTCCCCCGCGGCGATGGTCTCGGCCGCCGGCGCCGGGAACACGTGCGCCCAGCGCGGCTCGGCGAGCGCTCCGCGCACCACGCGCGTCTCGACGCGGCCCACCTTTCGGATGCCGCGCATCTCCATGCACAGGTGGCGCGCCTCGAGCATCACCGCCACGCCCCGCGGCGCCACCAGGCGCTCGAGGTGGTCGGCGATCTGGGCGGTGATCCGCTCCTGGAGCTGCAGGCGGCGCGCGTAGAGATCGAGCAGCCGCGCCGCACCGCTGATGCCGATGATGCGCTGGTCCGGGAGGTAGGCGATGTGCGCGTGGCCGAAGAACGGCACCAGGTGATGGACGCACAGCGAGTGGAACGGCAGGTCCCGCACCACCACCAGCTGGTCGTGTGCGCCGTCATGCGGGAAGGTAGCCAGCTCGGGCACCGCCCCCGGGTCGAGCCCCGAGAGCACCTCGTCATAGAGGTCGGCGACCCGGTCCGGGGTCTCGGCCAGGTCCGGCTCGGTCCTGGGATCGAGACCCAGGGCGTGGATCAGGCTGGTGACGGCGCGGGCGACCGCGTCGCGGTCACGGGCGGGAGGCTGGTCGGGCAGGCACACCTCCGCGGAAACGAATCGGGGCCGGTCGCGAAGGACCGGCCCCGTCGGAATGGAGCGGAAGACGGGATTTGAACCCGCGACAACCACCTTGGCAAGGTGGAGCTCTACCGGGCTGAGCTACTTCCGCTCGGAGACTCCCGAAGACCTCCAAGACCGCGCGGATACTAGCGATTCGGGCCGAGAAGCGTCAAGGCACGGGGGCCACGCGATCCGATGCTACCTCTCGGCCCGATAGAGCGTCTTGAGCCTGCCCCAGGTGGTCGGGGCGGCCGCGACCGGCTGGGGCGCAGTGTCGTAGGCGAAGTAGTCCCAGTCGGACTGGCTCGAGGTGCACGAGCCCGCCATGTCCCCGAAATTGAGTACCCGCGTGCCCGACCCCTCGCCGGGGTGCACGTAATCAAGAGCGGGTGCTCCGTCGATGAACACCCGGTGGTGGGTGCCCTGCACCATGATCGTGTACGTGTGCCAGTCGTAACCGTTCACCGGAGCGCGGGGCGGGTTGCCGCCGAAGAACGGGTAGCTGATCCAGATATGGTCGGGGTTGACGTAGAGGGTCGTGAGCCAGGTGTTGTCGAAGAACCACACGCCAATCCCCTGGCAATCGGGATGGCTGGTCACGAGCCGCATCCGGAACTCGATCGTGTACCCGGTGGCGATGCTGACCGTGTTGATCCAGCTGGCGGGGGCGCGGTACTCACGATACGAGCTCGCGGCCAGCGTGAGAATGCCCCCGCTCACGACGGACGATCCACCGCCGTCGAAGATCGGAATCCAGCCCGAGTTCTCCGGCAGAACGTCCATGCTGAGGAACTCGGTCCAGGCGGCGGCAGGCGGCGGTTCGAACGTGGCCGCGCCCAGGGCGAGCAGCAGAGCGATAACGGGCGGCGTACGGGTCACGCATGAATGGTACGAGCACCCCTTGGGACCCACAATAGGTGAACTCCCGCGCCATCCCGCGCAGGGCGCTGTGCGGGCATTCTGCAGTGTGAACGTCCATTCGTGCTCCGCCGGACGGCGGATGGTTGCCCCTGCCCCCTCCACCCCCTATAACTCCCCGCCATGCCGGTCCTGGTCCAGAAGTTCGGCGGCACCTCGGTCGACGGGCCCGAGCGCATCCGCGCGGTGGCGAAGCGGGTCGCCCAGGCGCGCGGCGCCGGGCACGACCTGGTGGTCGTGGTCTCGGCCATGGGCCAGGCCACCGACGACCTGCTCGCCCTCGCGCGCCAGGTGTCACAGACCCCGGCACCCCGCGAGCTCGACATGCTGCTCACCGCCGGCGAGCGGGTCTCGATGTCGCTGCTCGCGATGGCGCTCAACGACCTGGGCGTCGCTTCGCTCTCGTTCACGGGATCCCAGAGCGGGATCCTCACCGACGGCCACCACGGCGCGGCGCGCATCACCGCAGTCAAGCCGGAGCGGATCCGCGAGTCGCTGGCGAAGGGCAAGGTGGTGATCGTCGCCGGCTTCCAGGGCGTCAATCCAGACACCAAGGAGATCACCACCCTCGGGCGCGGCGGATCGGACACCACCGCGGTGGCGCTCGCCGCCACGCTCGACCGCGCGCCGTGCGAGATCTACACCGACGTCCCGGGCATCATGACCGCCGACCCGCGGGTGGTGCCGGAAGCACGGGTGCTCCCCACCATCTCCTACCGGGTATGCTCCGCCCTCGCCCACCTGGGTGGCCGGGTGCTGCACGCGCGCTGCGTCGATCTCGCGGCGCGCGAGCGGGTGCCGCTCGCGGTGCGCTCGTCGCTCGACGGCTCGCCGGGCACACGGATCGTGGAGGAGGAAGCGATGGAAGGTGCGCGTGTGGAGGCGGTGACGCACACGAGCGACCGCTCGATCGCGGTCGCCGAGGGCACCTCGGGCGGCCGGGGCGAGGCGCGCGGCATCCTCGAGTCGGTGGCCGGGGCGTTCCCCGAGATCGAGCTGATCGCCCACGAGCAGACGGTCGACGCGCACGGGGCGCTGGTGTGGGTCGGAAGCCGCGCCGACGTCGAGGCGCTGGAAGCCGACTTCCGCCGCCTGCGCGGCCCGGGCGGCGAGTGGCGGCTCACCGCGCACCACGGCGCGGCGTTCGTGTCGCTGGTGGGCCTGGGGCTGGGCGCGGCCGAGGTGGCGCGCGCCGAGCGGGCGCTCGAGAAGGCCGGCGTGCCGCTGGTGGCGGTGCGGCTCACCGCCACGGCGATCATCGTGCGGGTCGCAACCGAGCAGGGCGACGCCGCGGTGCGCGCGCTACACGGGGAGTTCATCGGCCGCTAGGCAGGAGATCTCCGGTCGAGCCGTAGCGCCGCCCGGAGGTGCGCCTTGAGGAAGACCGCAAACGCCACGAAGCCGCAGCGGTCGCAGATGGTGCCGCCGAATACTCCGGCGCTGAGGAAGCGGGTCTGACCCGCGCTTCGCCCGCAGAACGAGCAATTCAGATGCGTGTGTTCCGCAGTGTCGAGTCGTGCCAGCGCGTTCGTTCGTTGCATGGCGATCCCTCCTCCTGCCGCATCGTGGTTCGGCGCCGAATTCCTGGGCGTGAACATGCGCCGGGGCATGCTCACATGCAACGGCTGAGCATGCCGCGCGGCATGTTGAATGGGAACGGCGGTGTCAGCCTGTCCACACCGTGTACACCTATCCCTTCCGCCACACCTCGCGCAGCAGCCACAGGTCGAGCGCCACGGTCAGCACGATGACCCCGGCGCCGAGCGCGACCCCGACCGGGCCGAACAGGCCCTGCACCGGCCCCGAGTCCGCGTACCACACGGTCGCGAGCGCGAATCCATAGAGCCCCCACCACAGGAAGCGCCCGCGCCCGCCCTCGCGCGCCACCCACACGGCGAGCCCCGGCGCCACCATGACCACGTACATCGGCAGCAGCTTCGGCGCCAGCAGGGCGAAGCATCCCCAGCACCAGGCGAGCAACGAGACGCCATCCGCCGTGCGGCGGATCAGCCGCCACCACCCAATCGCGAGCGCCACCACGAATGGGACCATCGCGAACCGGCCGAGCTCGAATCCGAGCCAGAGCTGCGGCAGCCGCCACAGCGTGGGCCCGCTGCCGAACTCGCCCGCCTGGCCGGAGAGCTCGCGCATCCACGGCAGCCCCGCCACGGTCATCGCGGCGTACACCAGGCCCACCGGGATCAGGTACGCGAGGCGCGTGGCCATCGTGGCGCGTGAGCCGAGCAGCAGCGGCAGGGCCGCGAGACCGAACAGGAGCTTCGTGACCAGCTGCCCCGCCGCGAGCGCCAACCCCGCCAGGAGCCCGCGCCCGCGCGCGAGCGCCACCAGCGCCAGCGCCACGAACAGCGCCGCGACCGCCTCCTCCTGCCCGTAGCGGATCTCGAAGTACCAGACCGGCGGGAACGCGAGGTACGCCCAGGCGGCCGAATCGCGGCTCGGCGCGCGGCCGCCGGGCAGCCGTGCGAGCAGCAGGAACGTGCCGAGGTCGGCGAGCAGGAACAGCGCGAGCAGCCCCCACTCGGGCGAGAGCGCGAGTGCGGCACCGAACAGGTACGGCAGGCCGGGCGCGAACAGCGACGGGAAGTCCCGGTACGGAAGCCGGCCCTCGAGCGCCGCCTGGGATTGGAGCAGGAACCCGGACCAGTCCCAGGAGCGATGCCCGAGCACCCCGAACACCACCCAGGCGAACACGACCCGCGTGAGCGCGAAGAACAGCAGCGAGGCCCAGGGCTTGGCGATGCGCCGCGCGAGCGGCGGCCACGCGGGCAGCCAGAGCGCGAGCACGCCGAGCGGCACCGGCAGCCAGGAGAGGAACGCGAGCCAGGGCTGCTCGCG
>DATEMP010000153.1:0-2781 GCA_035275545.1 Candidatus Eiseniibacteriota bacterium
GACCAGTCGAGGCCCAGCACCTGGACCAGGAAGGTCTCGAGGATGCGGTGACGCCGCACCATCTCGAGCGCCTGCTTGCGGCCGCGCGCGGTGAGCCGCGCGCCGGCGCGCGGCACGTGCGACACCAGGCGCTCCTCGACCAGCCGCCCCAGCATGTTGGTCACCGAGGGCGCCGAGACGTTGAGACGTGCGGCCAGATGCGAGGTCGTCACCGGCGACGTGCCGGTGTCGAGCGCGTAGAGCGCCTTGATGTAGTCCTGCCGCGAGCGGGTGAGCGTGTCCATCACCAGACCTTGGGCAGGAGGCGATACCGCACGCGCGCCGCGTACTCGGCATAGCCGTCGAGATGGGCGCGCAGGAACCGGTCCTCGTGGGCGGTGCGCGCGATGAACAGCCCCGAGAGCCCGAGCCCCAGCACCGCCGCGCCGAGCGAGCCCAGCGCCAGCGCTGCGGCCCCCGGCATGACGATCATCGCCGCGTACCCGGGATGGCGCACGATGCCGTAGGGCCCCGCGTCCACCACCCGGTGGCCGCGCTCCGACTGGAGCCGGATGACCGGCAGGAAGAATCGGTTGACCACGACCGCCCACTCGGTCCACAGGAGCGCGAGTGCGAACAGCGCGAGCGCGAACACCTGGACCATGGTCGGCACGACGTCCGACCAGTGGAGCCGCCCGATGTCGAGCACCGCGTAGACGAACATGACCAGGAACAGGACGCGGATCGCCACCAGGCGCGAGCCGTCCTCGCCGGTCTGCCCGCGCCGGAACCGCTCGCGCGCCAGATCGGGATCGATGACGAGCGCCGCGACCAGCATGAGCGCGGCGCACACCACCAGGAACGCGACCAGCATCGGCAGGTCCGCGCGCCCCGCCAGCGCCAGCGCCAGGCCGGCGAGCAGGACCGAGAACACGAACCAGCGCGCGAGACGCTGCGGAAGATGCGTCACCTGGAGCATCGCCTTCCTCGGAGTGTTCGGTAGTGGGGGACGACGGGACTTAGCCTAGACTAATTATCGGATTCGTCAAGGCTAAGATTGAGCCCGGATTCGGCGGGACACCGGGAGGCCGGAACGGCGGTTTGCCGCCTCCGCAGGCGTTCGGCTAACCTGCGCCCCTTCGCCCGCCGCAGGAGAGCCCCGATGCCCGCGATGACCATGGTCCAGGCGATCCAGGACGCCTTGCGCATTGCACTGCGCGAGGATCCGCGCGTCGTCGTGCTCGGCGAGGACGTCGGCAAGGCGGGCGGCGTGTTCCGCGTCACGGAGGGGCTCCAGGCCGAGTTCGGCGAGGAGCGCGTGGTCGACACGCCGCTCGCCGAGAACGGGATCGTGGGCGGCGCGATCGGCATGGCGCTCTACGGGCTCAAGCCGGTGGTCGAGATCCAGTTCGTGGACTTCATCTATCCCGCCTTCGACCAGATCGTCTCGGAGATGGCGAAGCTGCGCTGGCGCTCGGCGGGCCAGTACGCGTGCCCGGTCGTGGTGCGCGCGCCCTACGGCGGCGGGATCAAGGGCGGCCTCTATCACTCGCAGAGCCCCGAGGCCTACTTCTGCCACACCGCCGGGCTCACGGTCGTCATCCCCTCGACGCCGGCGGACGCGAAGGGCCTGCTGCTCGAGGCGATCGCGGGCGAGGATCCGGTCATCTTCCTCGAGCCCAAGCGCCTCTACCGCTCGATGCGCGAAGAAGTCGCCGAGGGCCGGTTCACAACGCCGCTCGGGCGCGCGCGCGTCGCGCGCGAGGGCGAGCACTGTACGCTGCTGGCCTACGGAGCGATGGTGCCGGTGGCGATCGAGACCGCGACGGCGGCGGCCGAGCGCGGCTGGTCGGTCGAGGTCGTGGACCTGCGCACCCTCACGCCGCTCGACAGCGAGGCGGTGCTGGCGAGCGTGCGCAAGACCGGACGCGCGGTCGTGCTCCACGAGGCGCCGCGCACCTGCGGCTACGGCGCCGAGCTGGCGGCGATCATCGCCGAGCAGGCGCTCACGTCCCTCCAGGCTCCGGTGCTGCGCGTGACCGGTTACGACACGCCGTTCCCCTACAGCCTCGAGCATCGCTACCTGCCCGACGCGCCGCGCACGCTGCGTGCGGTCGAGCACGTCATGACCTTCGCCTGAGGACGCGCGCATGCTCGTGGTGGTTTGGGAGTACCGGGCGCGGCCCGAGCGAGCCGAGGAGTTCGAGTCGTACTATCGCCCGGACGGGCCGTGGAGCCGGCTGTTCCGCGAGAGCCCGGGGTTCATCAGCACGACGCTCATGAAGGACCTGCGCGATCCGCACCGCTTCATGGTCGCGGACCGCTGGACCAGCGAGACCGTCTTCGAGGAATTCCTGCGCGAGCGCGCCCCGCGCTACCAGGAGCTCAGCGAGGCCGGGCGGCGGCTCTACGAGAGCGAAGTCGAGGTCGGCCGCTTCGACTTCCTCGACTGAGGACGAACCAGGAGGCTCCGTGGGATACGACGTCAAGCTCCCCGACATCGGGGAGGGCGTGGCCGAGGGCGAGATCGTGCGCTGGCTGGTGAAGGCGGGCGACGCGGTCCGCGAGGACCAGCCGCTGGTCGAGGTGATGACCGACAAGGCGAACGTCGAGATCCCGGCGCCGCGCACGGGCACGATCGAGGCGATTCACGTCGCGGAAGGACAGGTGGTGCCGGTCGGCACGGTGATCGTGAGCATCGCCGTCGCGGGTGGTGCGCCGTCGGGCGTTGCGGGTGCCGGACAAGGGGCGACGCTGCAGGCGACGCCGGCGGTGCGGCAGTTGGCACGCGAGCTGGGCGTG
>DATEMP010000154.1:0-5962 GCA_035275545.1 Candidatus Eiseniibacteriota bacterium
CTCGACCGCGCCCGTCGGGAGCATGCGGCGGTGCGCGACAGCGTCAACACGTGGATCGACCGCGAGCTGACGCCGGCACAGCGCGAGAAGTGGAAGGAGATGCAAGCGCGGTTCGAGCGGGAACGGCGTGAGCGCGATCGACGCGCCGGGCCGCCGCGGGACCGCGGGTGACCCATCCCAGCCCTGGAGAGAGAGGAGCAACACATGAAGTCGAAGTGGGTGGCGTTGAGTCTGGCGGTGGCCGTGGGCCTCGCGACCATGGGAGCGATGGCGCGGGCGCAGGCCCCGCCCGCACCGGGGGCGCCGGAGGTGGGCGCGGGCCCATCGGGGGCCATGGTGGATCCGGGTCCTCCCGAGGACGGAGACGCATATGACGGTCTCGATCTGCTGCTCGCGGCGGATGCCCGCGCCGGGCGTGGCGCGGGTCCGGGCGGGCCGGGTGGTCCGGGCATGCGCGGCGGTCCGCGCGGTCGCGGCGGAGCGGGTGAGGAGCTGCGCGCGAAGCTCAACCTGACCGACGATCAGGAATCCCGGATCGCCGACATCCGCGATCGTCACGAGCGCTCGGCGATTCCGATCCAGTCGGATCTCAGGATCGCCTCACTCGACCTGCGCAAGCTCATGCGGGCGGACCGGCCCGACGAGCGGGCGATCCTCGCCCAGATCGACAAGCTCTCGGATCTGCGGGGCTCGCTGCAGAAGAACCGCGTGTCCTCCATGCTCGAAGCGCGCTCGGTGCTCACGCCGGCGCAGCAGAAGCTCATGCGGGAATCCGGCGGCGGGTTCATGGGCGGCGGGATGCGCGGGCATCGTGGCATGCGCGGCGGCCCGGGCAGGCAGTTCGGCCGCATGTAGGAACGGATGTGCCCCGGCCGGGGGCGCGTGGTGCGACGGCTTCGATGTCGCACCGCGCCGGCCGGGGCTATTTGTATTCGAAGCCCGGCATCGACTCGAATGGAATCCTGGTGGTGCGGTAGTCGAGCAGCGGCCCCAGCTCGTACACGTTGCGATACCCGTAGATGTAGAGCGCCTCGTAGGTGAAGAGGTTGAGCGAGGCCTCCATCCGCTTGCTCGGGAACGCGCGCTGCATGTTCGAGAAGTTGTTGTTGCAGTAGATCAGGATGCGCGTGTTCCTGTCGGGGATGGTGCGCGCCAGGCTCGCCACGTCGATGTCCGGGAAGCTCAGGTTGATCGCGCCCCGGACGTGCGTCAGCTGGTACATCTCGCGGCTGCGGGCGTCGAGGATCACCGTCCCGGGCTCGCGGCTCATGCGGATGAACTGAGCCTCCGAGATGCGCCGCGTGCGGCGGTGCTCGGCCGCCTCGGCCGAGAGACGCAGGTGTCCCGGCATGTCGATCGTGGGGTTGGCGAGCTCAGGCGGGTCGTCCGCGCGGGCCACGGCCGCGAGGGCGATGAGAACGAGGGGAAGCAGTCGGCGGAGCATCGGATCAGTCCTGGGTCGTGCGGTGGGGCCGCCCGGCCGGCAGTGCTCCCGCGTCAACGACGCCAATTGTCATCCTCCCCGCCGGCGGACAGGTCAGCCGCGCGTCAAATTCCTCGCGCCCGCCGCCGATAACCTCTCCCCAGAGGAGGGACTCCATGAATCAGGTGCGGACGGAAGAGATCGCGCTCGGCCAGATGAACCCCGGCGAGCGGCTGCTATGGAGCGGCTGCCCCACCCCGGGCGCCGCCGCGCTGGGCGCGCTGCCCGCGACCCTGTTCGGGATCCCGTTCACCGCCTTCGCCCTGTTCTGGATCTGGGGCGCCTCCCAGGGCATCGAGAAGGCGCCCGGCCCGTTCAAGTTCTTCCCGCTGTTCGGCATTCCGTTCCTGTGCGTGGGGCTCGGCATGCTGCTGGCGCCGCTCTGGGCCTGGCTCGGCGCGCGACGGACCGTCTACGCGGTGACCGAGCGCCGGGCGCTCATCATCACCGGCAACGGCAGCCGCACGGTGCGCTCGTACTCCGGCCAGGACATCGGCGAGATCACCCGCGTGGAGGCGGCGGATGGCCGGGGCACGGTCTACTTCGCCCAGCGCTCGTGGACCAACTCGCGGGGGTTCGAGCGGAGCACCCGCATCGGCTTCATCGGCATCCCCGAGGTGCGCCGGGTCGAGCAGCTCATCCGCGACCACCTTCAGCCCAAGGCCGCGTAGCGCCCGCAAACACGCACGGCGCGGAGCCGAAGCTCCGCGCCGCTGTGGGCACATCCAGGGAAAAAGCGCTAGTGGCCGAGCTGGCGCGAGAGGCCGACGCGCAGCGAGAACGTGTTGGCGGTGTCGACCATGCCGAACCAGACTTCGCCCAATAGATCCGTACGAGGACCGAGGTCGTGCGCGACGCCGCCACCGAGGTCGAGACCCAGCTCGGTCTGCGACCCCTCGGCGGTCATGGGCGGGAAGCCGGGCTGCACCACCGTCACCTTGGCCTTGAGGAAGTGCATGCCGAGTCCGGCGCCGGCGAACGGCCGGATGCGCGGGTTCTGGATCGGGAAGTAGTACTTGGTCCGCGCTCCGAGCGCGACGTCACGGATCGACGCCTCGGCGCCGAACGCCGACTCGCTCGAGCTCCAGTACTCGAACCGGGACTCGAGGCCCCACTTGGGCGCAATCGTGCCGTGATCCGCGATGACGCCGAAGGAGAACGTGCCGCCGAGGCCCTCCGGATCGATGTAGCCGAGGGTCGCGCCGATCCGCTTGAAGCCGAGGTCGGATGCCGCCGTGGCGGCCGGGACGCTCGCCACCAGCGAGCCGAGAACCAGGAGGAAAACGATGCGCTTCATGAGACCTCCGTGTGCGAGGGGGCAGGGGGCCCGTGCAGTTATCGGCCGCCTCGCACCCGGTCTTGATCTTGACGACCGGAGCCCCACTCCCTAATGTCCCGGACCGAACGTTACCCACCCGGCAGGCCATTGATCTCGTTCCAGCTCGAAGCGCACGATCGAACGACGGCGGCCCGCGCGGGGCGGTTCACGACCCGGCACGGCGACGTGCTCACCCCGGCCTTCATGCCGGTGGGCACCGCCGGCTCGGTGAAAACGTTGACGCCCGACGAGCTGCGCGCCGCGGGCGCCGATATCCTGCTCGCGAACACGTATCACCTCTACCTGCGGCCCGGGGTGGAGACGGTGCGCCGGATGGGTGGCTTGCACCGCTTCATGGGCTGGTCGGGCGCGATCCTCACCGATAGCGGCGGCTTCCAGGTGATGAGCCTGTCGGAGCTGCGCAAGGTGAGCGACCGCGGGGTGGAGTTCCGTTCGCATCTGGACGGCAGCCGGCACCTGCTGACGCCGGAGGACGCGATCCGCATCCAGGATGGGCTCGGATGCGACATCGCGATGTCGTTCGACGAGTTGGTGCGCATGCCGGCGGAAGCCGAGGCGGTGCGCCAGGCGGTGGATCGCACCGTGGACTGGGCGGAGCGCGGATGGATGGAGCGCGAGCGGTTGCAAGCCGGGGGCGGCGGCGGGATGGCGCTGTTCGGCATCGTCCAGGGCGGCACCGAGCCCGGGGAGCGGGAGCGGTGCTTCGCAGGGCTGGCGCGCCGGCCGTTCGACGGGTGGGCGCTGGGCGGGCTGTGGGTGGGCGAAGGCCGCTCGCTCGGGCTGGAGATGGTGGAGCACGACTGCGGCATGATGCCGGCCGACCGGCCGCGCTATCTGATGGGGGTGGGACACCCGGTGGACCTGATCGAGGCGGTGGCGCGCGGGGTGGACATGTTCGACTGCGTGCTGCCCACACGGAACGCGCGGCGCGGCACGGTGTTCATCTCCACCGGACGCCTGGTGGTGAAGAACGCCGCGTACGCGAACGACCAGCGGCCGCTCGACCCGGCCTGCGACTGCTACACGTGCTCGCGGTTCTCGCGCGCCTATCTGCGGCACCTGTTCGCCGCCGGGGAGCTGCTGGGCATGCGGCTCGCTTCGCTGCACGCGGTGCACCACATGGTGCGCCTGGCGCGCGCGGCGCGCGCGGCGGTGGTGGAGGGACGCTACGCGGCGTACCGCGCGGGGTTCCTCGAGGCGTTCAAGAGCCGGGCGACGCTCGCCTCGGCGGCCGAGTGACGTGACGAACGAGTGAAGCGATGAGTCCAACCCTGGAGACGCCCGACCATGTGGAGTGACGCGCTGGCACAGAGCGGTGGCGCCGGAGGCGCGGGAGCAGCCAACCCCGGCCTCGGCATGCTGCTCCAATTCCTCCAATTCGTGCCCATCTTCCTGATCCTGTATTTCCTGCTCATCCGCCCCCAGCAGCAGCAGCAGAAGAAGCTCAAGGACATGCTCAAGCAGCTCAAGAAGGGCGATCGCGTGCTCACCACCGGCGGCATCTACGGCACCGTGCTGGGGGTCGACGAAGCCAAGGCGGTGCTGCGGATCGCCGAGGGCCAGAAGGAAGATATCAAGGTCGAGTTCGCCAAGAGCGCGATCGTCCAGGTGCTCCCCGAGGGCTCACACTGATGGCGATCCGTCCGGTGCGGATGTACGGCGACCCGGTGCTCCGGCAGAAGGCGCTGCCGGTCGCGGAGATCGACGACACCGTGCGCGAGATGGTCGCCGACATGCGCGAGACCATGGCCGCCTACCAGGGCGTGGGCCTGGCCGCGAACCAGATCGGCGTGCTCCAGCGGGTGCTGGTGGTGGACGTGCCGGTCGACGAGCAGACCCGGGTGCGCCATGCGCTCGTCAACCCGGTGATCGACAAGCGCCAGGGCACCGACACCGCCGAGGAGGGCTGCCTCTCGATTCCCGGCATCTACGAGGACGTGCGGCGCGCCGACATCGTGCGGGTGCGGGCGCTCGACGAGCACGGCCAGCCGGTCGAGTTCACCGCCGAGGGCTACCTGGCGCGGGCGATCCAGCACGAGGTGGACCACCTGGACGGCGTGCTGTTCATCGACCGGCTGTCGGCGCTCAAGCGTCATTTCCTGCGCGGCGCACTCGACGCGATCGCCCGCGGGGAGCTGCCCGGCGGCTTCCGGCCGCCGCTCGCCGGAGGTGCGATCTGAGCCGGCCGCGCGTCGTGTTCATGGGCACGCCCGAGTTCGCGGTGCCGTCGCTCACCGCGGTGGCCGCGTGCTGCGACGTGCCCGCGGTGGTCACCCGGCCCGACCGTCCGCGCGGGCGCGGCAAGGTCATGAGCCCCTCGCCGGTCGCGCAGGCCGCCGAGGCGCTCGGGCTCGAGGTGCAGAAGCCCGAGGACGTCAACGCCCCGGAGACCCGTGCGTCGCTGGCGAGCCTGGCCGCGGACCTGTTCGCGGTGGTGGCGTTCGGCGCCATCCTCGCGCCGGCGACGCTCGCGCTGCCGCGGCTCGGCTCGATCAACCTGCACGGCTCGCTGCTCCCGGAATACCGCGGCGCCTCGCCGGTCCACCGGGCGATCTGGGACGGGCGGGCGGGCACCGGAGTGACGACGATGTGGATCGACGAGGGCTTGGACACCGGCGACATGTCGCTCCAGCGCTGGGTCCCGATCGAGCCCGCGGACGACGCGGGCACGCTCGCGGCGCGGCTCGCCGAGGTGGGCGGACCGCTACTCGCCGAGACGCTGACGCTCGCCCACGCCGGCCGCGCGCCGCGCCACGCGCAGGACCGGTCGGCGGGCTCCTACGCGCGCAAGCTGGGCAAGCGGGACGGCATCGTCGACTGGAGTCACGACGCGGTCACGGTCTGGAACCGGCAGCGCGCGGTCACCCCCTGGCCCGGCGCCGCGACCGCCCACAAGGATCGCCAGATCCTCCTGGTGCGCACCGAGCCGGTCCACGTGATGCCGCTGGGTGTGCCGGCCGGCGCGGTGGTCGAGATGGGACGCGACGCGGTGGTGGTGGCGTGCGCCCCCGGGGCGCTCAAGCTCGTCACCGTGCGGCCCGAAGGGCGCGGCGACATGGGTGCGGCGGAGTGGGCGCGCGGCGCGCGGCTCGCTCCGGGCGAGCGATTCGTGGTCGAGAAGGAGGCGCACGCGTGAGCCG
>DATEMP010000155.1:0-2617 GCA_035275545.1 Candidatus Eiseniibacteriota bacterium
AGCCCGCGGCGAGCAGCGAAGCGATCGCGAGCACCAGCAGCGGCACCAGCAGGGCCCCGGCGAGCATCGCGCCCGCGAGGCGCGACCCGCCGGCCGGGCTCATCGCACGCCCTCGATGACGTCGAGACAGTTCTCGTAGCGCCCGAACGACGGCATGAGGTAGGCGCCGTTCGCCTTGGACTTGCACGCGATCAGCAGGTCGCGCGCCAGCTCGACCCCGACCCGCTGCCCCTCGTTGCCCGCCTCGTGCATGCGCGCGCGGATCCAGTCCGGCACGTGGATCCCCGGCACCTCGTTGTGGAGGAACTCGGCGTGCCGGAACGACTGGAGCGGCAGGATGCCCATCAGGATCGGAATCCTGGTCAAGCCGCTCAGGCGCTCGACGAACCGCTCCCAGCAGC
This sequence comes from Candidatus Eiseniibacteriota bacterium, assembly GCA_035275545.1. Classification (GTDB taxonomy): domain Bacteria; phylum Eisenbacteria; class RBG-16-71-46; order RBG-16-71-46; family RBG-16-71-46; genus WS-11. The sequence continues at coordinate 402 of DATEMP010000155.1, forward strand.
CCAGCTCGTAGACCGGCTGGGTCATCACGAACTGGGGTCCGGCGTCGAGCTTGCGCTTCACGTACTCGAACTCCTGGTCGAGATCCTCGGCGGTGGGATTGACGCCGCAGCCGACCGCGAACCCGGTGGCGGCGCCGATCGAGGTGCCGGCCAGGTCGGTGCCCTGGTTCATGCGGTGGACGATCCGCATGAGCCCCGGGGCGTCGGTGTCGAACACCGCGGTGGCGTTGGGGTAGTCGCCGAGGCTGGGCGGGTCACCGGTGAGGCACAGGATGTTCCGGATCCCGAGCGCGTGCGCGCCCAGCAGGTCGCTCTGCAGCCCCATGAGATTCCGGTCGCGGGTCGTGTAGTGGAGGATGACCTCGAGGCGCGGGAAGTGGAGATGGATCTGGTAGGCGAGCGCCATCGCGCTCATACGGATGCGGGCGAGCGGCGAGTCCGCGATATTGACGCAGTCGACCCCGCGCTGCGCGCACAGCCGAGCCGCCTCCATGACCTTGAGGGTGTTGATGCCGCGCGGCGGATCGATCTCGACGCTCACCAGGAAGCGCTCGCGCAGCTTGCGCAGCAGCGACGGCTCCTCGGGGTGGGGCGGCAACGTCACCGGTGCGGGCCCCGGCTCGAGCACGCGCACCTCGGCACCCGGCGCCAGCTTCTCGGCGGGCAGCCGCGAGGCGAGCCGCTCGCGCATCGCCTGGGTGTGGGCGGGGGTGGTGCCGCAGCAGCCGCCCACGATCGCGACCCCCAGCTCGGTGGCGCGTGCCGCGAAGTCCGCGAAGTACTCGGGGCTCGAGAGGTAGAGGTAGCGCCCCTCCACCATCTGCGGGAGCCCGGCGTTGGGCATCGCCGAGACCGGCGTGCCTTCGGCGGCGCGCACCATCTCCTCGAGCACCTCGAGGGTGGGCTGCGGTCCGACGCCGCAGTTGACGCCCACCACCGACGCTCCCGCCTGGCGCAGCATCTGCACCGCGAGCGTGGGCGTGTGACCGTAGAGCGTCTTGCCGTCCGTGCCGAAGGTCATCTGCGCGATCACCGGCACGTCGAGGGTGAGCGCGCGCACCGCGCGCAACGCGGCGAGGATCTCGTTCAGGTCCTGGAAGGTCTCGAGGATGAAGCAGTCGCATCCGCCCTCGAGCAGTCCGCCCGCTGCCGCCTCGAAGCAGCGCTCCGCCCCGGCGACGTCGAGGTGCCCGAACGGCATGAGCGCCTTGCCGAGCGGGCCGATCGAGCCGGCGACGAACGCGTTGACGCCCACGATCTCGCGCGCCGCGCGCGCCACCTTGACGCCCTGGCGCGCGATCACGGAGACCTTCTCCTCCAGTCCATGAGAGGCAAGGCGTACCGCGTTGGCGCCAAAGGTGTTGGTCTCGATGAGCTCGGCGCCGGCCGCGAGGTACTCGCGATGGATGGACTCGATCAGCGAGGGCCGCGAGAGGTTGAGCTCGTCGAAGCACTCGGAGAACGCCACGCCGTGCTGGTAGAGGAGCGTCCCCATGGCGCCGTCGGCCACCATCGGACCCTGCGCGAGGCGGTCCAGAAAGGGTGAAGGCATAGGCGCGGCACTCTAGGTCCTGCCGCGCGCGCCGCGCAAGGCAAGGCCTGGAGGGTCCGGGGACCACGCGACGAAGCGCGTGTTCACAGCGAGGAGCGTGATCCCGGGATCCCCCGACCGCACATGGACGCCCCCGCGCTCTGCAATCGCCGCGGCACATCTGATAGATTGCGGTGTCATGCTCCACCCGCGCCGGATCGCGCCCGGCCTCGCCGTGATGGTGGCCGCCGCGTTCGCTTCCGCGGGCGCCGCCCCCATCCCCACGCTCGCGCCGGACCAGCTCAAGCCGGGGCAGAAGGCGGTGGTCAGGACGGTCTTCGAGGGCACGCGCATCGAGGACTTCGAGGCCGAGATCGTCGGCGTCATGAAGGGCGGGCGCACCGAAGGAGACCTGATCCTCGCGCGCGCCACCAGCGAGCGGGTCATCAAGAGCGGCGTCGCCCAGGGCATGAGCGGCTCGCCGGTCTACGTCGACGGGCGGCTGGTCGGCGCGCTCTCCTCGGGATGGTCGTTCTCTCGCGATCCGCTGTTCGGCGTGACCCCGATCGGCGAGATGCTCGAAGTGCTCGAGCTGCCCTCGCGCGCGGTGGGCCCCGGCGGTACCGCCGGGCCCGCGGGGCTCGAGGGGGAGCGTGGCGATCCGCGGTTCCGCGAGCTCTCCTGG
>DATEMP010000156.1:0-12615 GCA_035275545.1 Candidatus Eiseniibacteriota bacterium
CGAGGCTCGCTCCCGCCAGTCCCTGGCTCCGCTCGCCTCGGATGTGCCGGGAGGAGTGCCCCGCCGACCCCTGCTGCCCCTCGAGCGCTACAGCCGCGCACGCGTTGACGCGCCCCGACGCCCGCCGCTAAGGTGCCCCGCCATGGCCGACGTGACCCTTCGCACGTATATCTTCCTCGACAGCCTCCAGCCCCAGCTCGCCTCATTCATTGGGACCACCGCGCGCGGGTTCCTCCCGGTCGCCGGCGACGCTTCGATGTTCATCGAGACGGCGCCGGGGCTGATCATCAACCGCATCATGGACGTGGCCCTCAAGGCCACGCAGGCAACCCCCGCGATCATGGTGGTCGAGCGCGCCTTCGGCCTGCTCGAGATTCACCACCGCGACAAGGGCCAGGTGCTGGATGGCGGCGAGGCGGTGCTCTCCTACCTCGGCCTCGAGGAAACCGAGCGCGTCAAGCCACGCATTGTGTCGGACCAGGTCATCCGCGCGGTCGAGCCCTACCATGCGCAGGTCATCAACAAGATGCGCTACGGCGACATGCTCATCGCCGGCGAGTCGCTGCTGATCATGGAGACCGAGCCCGCGGGCTACATCTCGTTCGTGGCCAACGAGGCGCTCAAGGCGGCGCGCGTGAAGCTGATCGACGCTACGTTGTTCGGCGCCTACGGGCGGCTCTACCTCTCCGGCCCCGAGGCGCAGATCGACGCCGCGCGCGACGCGGCACTCAAGGGACTCGCGACCGTCAAGGGCAGGGAAGGCCCCACCGGCGAAGGACGCTAGAACAGCTCGCGCTGCGTCCAGCGCTCCTTCCACTCCACCGGCACCAACCCCAGGCGGCGCTTCATCTCGTTCGCCGACGCCGGCGAATGCCCGGCCCAGTGGTTGTTGAAGTAGCCGTAGACCTCGCGCACTTCGGGCAGCACGCGACGGAGATCCGCCTCCCAGGCGGCGAACGCCTCGGCGCGGTCGATCTGCACCCGGTCGAAACGCTCGATCGCCTCCCGGTGCCCCATCCAGCGCAGGTAGAGGAAGTCGGTCGTCACCTCGCGGATCCGCGGCAGGTCGCGCCACTCGGTCCAGGCGGCCGCGGCGCGGCGGGCGCGCAGCATGGTCCAGGTCGCGGGGTGGTGCCAGGAGCGGTGGCGGAACTCGATCGCGAGCCGCACGCCAGCGGGTGCCGCGGCCAGGAACCGGTCGAGGACGCCGATCGTGCCCGGGTCGCGCTCGAACTCCGCGGGCATCTGCACCAGCAGCGGTCCGAGCCGCTCGCCGAGCGGCTCGAGCGCAAGGGCGAATGCCTGCATCTGCTCCCCCATGCTCGCGAGCCGCGCGGTGTGCGTGATCGCCTGCGGCACCTTCGCGGCGAACCGGAACCCTTCCGGCGTGTGGCGCGCCCAGGAGCGGACGATGCTCGGCTTGGGCGGATGATAGAAGGTGGTGTCGAGCTCGACGGTGTCGAACACGTCGGCGTAGAAGGGCAGGTAGTCCTCCTGCCGGCTGCCCGGTGGATAGAAGGTGCCGACCCAGTCCGGGTAGGACCAGCCCTGGGTGCCGAGGTGGATGGCAGGCGCGGTCATCGTGTGCCCACCCCCGGCGCGCTCACAGGGGCCCCGGCGGGAGCCCGGCCCCCCGTCCGAGCAGCGCCCGGTCCATGAAGGCGGTCACGCGCTTCTCGTAGACCTCGCGGTGCTGGAGCCAGCCTTCGGTGTGGCCGGCGTCGGGGATGATCCAGAGCGGATCCTTGCCGCCCGCCGCGCGCCACAGCTCCCGGGGATGCGTATCGGAGAGCCGGTCGTCCTGAAGCGAATGGATGAACAGCACCGGGCGGTCGCGCAGCGAGGTCGCCGCGGTCACGGCGTCGAGCGTTCCCGGATCGAATCCGGTGACGATTCGTCCCAGCGCCCGGCACAGCCACGCGGTGGGTCGGCGCGGCAGGTGCGCCCAGCGCTCGCACGCGTCGCCCAGGGCCTCGTCCCCGGTCGCGAACGCGCAGTCCACCACCACCGCCTGGACTTCGGGATGCTCCGAGGCGGCGATCAGCGCGATCGAGCCACCCAGCGACTCGCCCATCAGCCCCAGCCGCGTGTTGCGCAGCTCCGGCCGGGCCCGCACCCAGTCCAGGGCCGCGCGGACATCGACCATCTCGTGGTGGCCCAGCGTCGTGGGCAGGCGGCCGCTGATGCGCGAGGAGCGGAAGTCGAAGGCCAGCAGCCCGTAACCGGCGCGGTTTAAGAACCCACCGTAGCGCCAGGCCCGGGTGTGGTCGCGGCCGTAGCCATGCAGAACCACGATCACCGCGCCATTGCGGGGCGGCAGGTACCAGCCGCTCAAGGTGTCGCGATCGGCGACCGGAATGCGGACGTGACGCGCCCGCGCATCGAGGTTCTCGGCGCCCGCGAGATCGGCGGGCACGGGCGGATAGAAGGCGAGCCAGGTCGACCCGCCCAGGAACAGCATGATCGCGGAGGAGAACAGAACGAGAGCACTTCGCATCCGGACGGGGAGGATACGACGAGGGCCTTCGGGCGTCGAGTCCGGGGCGCGTGAATTCCGGGCTTCGGCGGGGCACGCATTCGGCGATGCCCAGGTCCGGCGGGCGTCGCGTCGTGCCGGACGGCTCGCCCGACGCCCTTCACGGCCGCGGGTTCCGGCCCCGAGGAGACTAACGCCCGGTGTGCAGCCCGCGCGGCCCCACGTACTCCGACTGGGGGCGGATGAGGTGGTCCTCGGCGTGCTGCTCGATGACGTGTGCGCACCAGCCCGCAACGCGGCCGCACGCGAACATCGCCACGAACCGGCGCGGATCGAGGCCCAGCGACTGGAGCACCAGCGCGGTGTAGAACTCGACGTTGGTGCGGAGTCCCCTGCCCGGCTTGGCTTCCTCGAGCACCTTCAAGGCGGTCTGCTCGACCGAGCGCGCGAGATCGAACAGCGCCCGGTCGTGGAGTGCCGCGCCGCTCATCTCCTCGGCGACCGCCGAGAGCACCTCGGCGCGCGGATCGCGCACCTTGTAGACGCGGTGGCCGAAACCCATGATCCGGCGCCCGGCGGCGAGCTCGCGCCGGAGCCAGGCATCCGCGTTCGACGCCTCGCCGATCTCGACCAGCATGTCGAGCACCGGGCCCGGCGCGCCACCGTGGAGCGGCCCCTTGAGCGCCCCGATCGCCCCGGTCACGGCACTCACCATGTCCGAGCGCGTGCTGGCGATCACCCGTCCGGCGAAGGTCGAGGCGTTCATGCCGTGGTCGATGACCGTGGTCCAGTAGGTGTCGAGCGCCCGGGCGGCGACCGGGTCGGGCTCCTTCCCATGCACCATGTAGAGGAAGTTGGCCGCGAGCCCCAGGTCCGCGCGCGGCGGGATCGGCTGCTCCCCGGCGCCGATGCGCGCGTGCGCCGCGACGATGGTCGGGAAGCGCGCGGTCAGCATCTTGGCCGCGCCGAGATCGGCGCTGGGCGAGATGTCGTCGGGATTCGGGAGGTCCAGCGACAGGGTGGCGCACGCCATGCGCAGCACGTCGATCGGCGGCGCCTTGGCGGCGGCGCGCACGATCGCCATCGTCTCGGGCGGCAGCCGGCGCAGCGTCCCCATCTCGTGACGCATCATCGCCAGGTCTTCGGGACCCGGCAGGTGCCCGCGCCACAGGAGGTACGAGGCCTCGTCGAAGCTCACCCGTCCCGCGAGCTCCTTGAGCTCGTAGCCCCCGATGATGAGCTGCCCCGCCAGCCCGTCGACGTGGCTGAGCTTGGTGGAGGCGGCGACCACGCCGTCCAGGCTTCGCCGCACCGGAGTGTCCGGACTCATCCGCGACCTGCGAGCTCGTCCACGAACGCCGAGACGCTCAGCGCCCGGCCGGTCGCGCGGCGCAGGGTTTCGCGCCAGTCCAGCGACTTGCCGGTCCGGTAGAGACGCTCGGTGAGGAACCGCCCCACCTCGGGGCTGGACACCAGGCGCGACCACGCGCCCGGGCCGTTGCCGAGCACCTCGGAGAGCAGGTGGCGCTGGAGCTGCGAGGCCATCATCTCGCCGAGCATGTAGTTCTGGTAGTAGACCGGCGCGACGCTGAAGTGGATCTTGCTCGCCCAGTCCGGGGCCTGCCGCCCCTCGGGACGCGGAATCCACTGGAAGCGCTCGACCAGGTCCCACCACAGCGTGTCGAGGTCCTGGGAGGGATCCCGGTAGATCGCCCGCTCCATGTGGCACATCACCAGCTCCCAGCGGGTCTGGACCAGCAGCTGCGCGCGACCCGCCCGCTGGAGGCGCTCCTCGAGCGCCCGCGCCTCCGTCTCGGGAACGCCGGCGTACGCCGTGAGCCAGGCAGCGTTCTTGGACAGGCGGCCGAACAGCATCGCCGATGCCTCGGTGGTGAGGATGTGCGACGGCACCCGCAGGAGATAGGGAAGCGCGCGATCGATCTGCTGGTCGTAGACCGCGTGGCCGTACTCGTGCAGCATCGTCGCCATCCAGTACTCGCTGGGCTGGATGTTGCACAGCACCCTCACGTCCGGGCCGCGGTCCATCGAGAGACAGAACGCGTGCTGGCTCTTGCCCGGCTTCTCGTAGAGGTCGGCGCGCCCCAGCAGGTCGCGAATGTCGTAGCCGATCGCGCCGAAGAAGCGCTCGGTGAGCGCCTCCAGCGACTGGTGCACGAAGTACGGGTCGAGGTCGACCTCGGCCGCCGGCGCTTCCTGGAAGAACGGGTCGCTGTAGTGCCAGGGACGCAGGGCCTCCGGTGCGATGCCGAAGCGCTGGGACTGCCGGGCGTCGAGCTCGCGCTTGTAGGTCTCGAACAGCGGCCGCGTGCCCTGGTCGAGGCCGTCGAGCAGCGTGAACAGCTCCGCCTCGTCGAGCTCGTCGAGCTCCATCATCATCGAGTAGTAGTTCGAGAAGCCCAGCGATGCCGCCGCCTCGTTGCGCAGGCGCACCAGCGTGAGCAGATCGGCGACCACCTCCGCCCCCACCTGCTTGGACGCCGTCCAGGCCCGCTCGCGCTCGGAGCTGTCGTTCGACTCGCGCAGCACGCGACGGATCTGGTTGTCTGTGACGCGCTCGCCGTCCAGGTCGGCCCGGTAGTTGTTGAACCGGCTCTCGAGCGACTTCTCGAGCTTGACCATCTGCTCGATCATCGCCGGCGGAATCTGGTGCGCGCGGTAGTCGTTGATGAGCAGCTTGAGCTGGCGTGCCAGGTGCGGGTCCGGCACGCCGCCCGCCTCGGCGAGCGCGCGCAGGCGCGCGTAGGGCTCGGGGCGCGCGAACATGAGGCGGATCCGGCTGTCGAGCCGCGCCCCCTCCTCCTCGTGGCGCTTTTCACCGGTGACGCTGGCGAGCCAGATCGCCTCGTTGTACTGGCGCTGCAGGGGCTGGAGCTCGGCGACCAGCTCGGCGATGAAGTCGGCGAGCGCGGTCTGCCGACCCTCCGGGGTGGTGGCGGTCTCCAACGGGCCTCCTTCCGGGACGTGCGACAGGAGGCGGGAGTCTAGCGCACGACGCGCGGGCGCGCCAAAACGACGCGGAGCTTCGGGGTCGCGCCTAGCCTGCGGCGCCGTCGGCTTCCGCGGTCGCGAGCGGCGCGCCGGCGCTTTCGGAGAGCTTGACGGTGACCACCGCCGTGCTGTTGACGAGATGCACGCCGACCGGCGTCACCAGCGCGAAGAACTCTCCGCCGCTCTGGTTCATGAAGTCGGAGATCCGCTGGCTCTCGCGCTCGAGCGGCATCCAGACGCGTCCGGCGAGCGTGGTGCCGTCGTCCAGTGCGATCTCCGCCTCCTCCTCGCGCCACGGCTGGAACCCGCGCGCGAACACGTCGCTCTGGATGACCTGGCGGCCGGTGGTGAGCCGGGCGAGCCGCCGCTTGTTGACCAGCTGGATCAGCCCCTCCTCGCCCACCGCCACGGGGAGAAAGTTGGAGCTCTCGTTGAGCTTGCCGAGCACGGTCTGGTGGCGGTTGCCGGCCGCGTCCAGATCGAGGAACACCCAGCCCTGGAGTCCGGTGAGCTGGCTCGACCAGAGCGTGACGGGGATGCGGCGCTTCGGGATGTAATGATCCATGGCGTTCCTCTCGCTGGCGGACATCGGGTCCTGGGAATCGGGGCCTCCCGCGCCCGTGCCGCGCAGTCCTAAGCAAGGCGTCTGCCGAACGCGCGAGTTCACCGATCGCGCGGTTGCGGACGCGGGAATCACGCGGATGGCGCGGGTGGCGGTCACTGCCCGAGCCCCGGCGGCGCCGCACGCCGTTGCAGCTTGCACGGGCGCGCCCCGGTGCCGCCTTCGTCCTGCATCGGATGCAGCGGGTCGCGGAGCCAGCCGGACCGGCCCCGAACGCTCTGCTAGACTCCCCGAATGCAGCGCGCCGATCCCGCCCGACGTTCGATACGCCTGGAACGTCCGCGGGACGCGGGCGCCTGGCTCGCCCTGTTCGCCGTCGGGCTGGTGCTGCGCGTCGCGTACACATGGTTCGCGACCGGGCCGGGCGCCACGCCGAGCTCCGATCCCGCCACCTACGACACGGTCGCCTGGAACCTGGCGCGCGGCGCCGGCTTCTCGCTCGATGCTGCCGCGGGCCCCTACCCCACCGCGTTCGTGCCGCCGGTCGTGCCCTGGCTCACCAGCCTGCTCTATCGGGTGGTGGGCCACGACTACTTCGCCGCGGTCCTCCTCCAGTGTGTGATCGGCGCGCTGGTCCCGCTGCTGGTGGCGTCGCTGGCCGGGTCGCTCTTCGGAGGCACGGTGGGACGCGTGGCGGGCTGGATCGCGGCCGTGCATCCCCTGCTGGTGTTCTTCTCGGGATACCTGCTCACCGAGACCGCGTTCTGCGCCGCGCTGCTGCTGGCGCTCCTCCTGAGCGCCGAGTGGGTGCGGACGCCCCGGGGAGGCCGCGCCCTCGGCGCGGGCATCGCCTGGGGCCTCGCCACGCTCACGCGGCCCACCGCGCTCCTGCTCCCGCTCGTGATCGCCGCCTGGGGCTGGCGGCCGCTCGGCCTCACGGTCGGGGCCGGAACGCGACTCCGTCATCTCGCGCTTCTGGCGCTCGGCGCCGCGGTGGTAGTGGTGCCGTGGACGATCCGGAACGCGACCGCGCTCCGGGCGTTCGTGCCGGTGACCACCGGCTCCGGCGGCGCGCTCATGGTGGCGAACAACCCCGCCGCCTGGGACGACCCGGCCATGCGCGGGGGTGCGCACAGCGGCTCCTACCAGGCGGCGATCGCCTCGGAGTTCCGCGGTCTCTCCGAGGTCGAGGTCGATGCCCGGGCGCGCGCGCGCGCGTGGTCGTTCATGCGCTCGCGGGTGAGGGACTGGCCCGCGGTGGCGCTCGCCAAGATCGGGCGCTTCTGGCGCATCCGGGCGGAGGGCGGAGGCACCGGGTCGTGGCAGCGGACCGGCTCGCCGCTCGAGCCCCTGCGGCGGCTCGACCCGCTGCTCGTCTGGTCGATCGTCACGCTTCCGTTCGCGCTCTGGGGCGTGGTGCGGACCCTGCGCGGCCCGCGGCGCTGGTTCCAGTCGCTGCCGCTGCTCGTGATCCTCTACTTCATGCTGCTGGCGGTGGTGTTCTTCGGCTCGCTACGCATGCGGATGCCGATCGAGCCGCTGGTGGCGATGCTCGCGGCCCTGGGGGTCGACGATGCGCGGCGCGCGCTCCAGGCGCGCGCCCGCGGCCTGAGCGTGGTGCCGCGGAGCCGGGAGCGCTGACGGAGGGCGGAGTGGGAGCGGCGGATGGACGGCCGCTCAGCGCAGCGGCGTGACGCTCGCGACCCGGAAGCGGAACGAGTAGGTGCGCGGCCGCTCCTCGACCAGGAACGTCAGGTCGACGCCGAACACCCGGTCCTCGTACTGCGGGGCCCGCTGGTCCTCGGGGAACAGCGGCTTGTGCGGCTGCTGGAAGCTGCCCGCCGGGTCGAGCAGGTAGTCGAGCGGCAGCAGGTAGTCGCCCGTGTAGCGCTGGAGCCCGGGAATCTGGGTGTCGTTCTGGTTCTTGAACCGGTCGTCCCAGCGGGTGTCGTTGTGGGCGACCTTGCTGACGCCGCCGTTGGGATCGGAGAACGTGGATCGTTCCCAGACGATCCAGACCGGCCGGTCCTGCCGGTTCTCGACCTGGAAGTGGAGCGCGTCGGGCGTGGGCCGGAAATAGAAGGAGAGCTCCCGGTCCTGGAACGTGAACAGGTCGCTCGCGGGATCCACCTGGCGGAAACGGTAGCGGAACATCGCGCCGGGCGTGCCGGGGATCGCCCCCACCGAGTCACCACTGCCGACGATCACCCGCTCCAGTCCCGGGTCCGGTGCGGGCGGAGGCTCTGCGGTTTCGGGGGACGGCCCGCCCGCGCACGCGCCCAGCACCAGGGCGACGACCGTCGTCGCGGCGAGACGCACGGCATGGAATGATCGCACGAGCGCGACACTAGGCGGGGGCGCAGGGAATCGTCAAGCGGGCCCAAGTGCGGTGCCCGGGCTCACAAGACGAAGCCGGGGTCCCGACGGGACCCCGGCTTCGATGCGTTGCGAACTGGATTACCGGTAGAGGGTCTTCAGCAGGCCCCAGCTGCCGGGGAGGGTCGGCGTGGGGTCGCAGCAGTCGCTGTCCGCCCACATGTTGATGACACCGACCTGCGAGCCGATGACGGCGCAGATGTCGTCACCCGGGAACGTGGCGCCCGGGTAGAAGTTGTACTGCACGCAGTTGACGCAGGCGCCGGCGCCCGTGGCGCAGAAGGCCGGCCGGCCGGAGCCGCAGGTGCCCTGGTCGAACTCGAGGGTCAGGAACGCCTTGCCGTTGACGCAGCAGGCGGACGTGATCGGCAGGTCGTACTGGACGCACTGGTTGAGCACGCCACCGTCGTTGACCACGTACTGGACCGGCGCGCAGAGCGGCGGCGCGAACGGATTCGGCGTGAAGCAGCCGTCCGGCTCGTTGTCGAACGCCGGGGTGATGGAGACGCTGACCGGAATCTGGCAGGGCTCGGTGAAGTAGAGGAGCACGTGCGCGGTGGTCAGGAGGCGACCGTTCTCATGGCACGCGCCACAGTTCGCGGGATCGAGCAGCGTGTAATAGATGTCGTCCGGCGGAAGGATGTAGCCAAAGGCGGTTCCCGGCGGGGGCAGCACGCCCATCGAGCAAGCCGCGTTGGTCGCGTTCGCCGGATGAAGCGTGGGGTTCTGCTGCACCACGGTGGGCGCGGTCTTCGCGGCGAGTGCCGGCGCGACGGCAAACGCCAGACAACAGATCGCCACGAGCGGGAGTACGAGGCGGTAGCGGAGATGCATGATGTTCCTCCTGCAGGTGAGTGATGAAGGGGGCGCATGGCCCCCGGTTACTACGAAGCCGGGATCCCGAAGGGACCCCGGCTTCGATGCGTTGCGATGCGAACGGGGTTACCGGTAGAGGGTCTTCAGCATGCCCCAGCTGCCGGGAAGCGTTCCAACCGGCGGGCAGCAGTCGCTGTCCACCCACATGTTGATGACACCGACCTGCGAGCCGATCACGGCGCAGATGTCGTCACCCGGGAACGTGGCGCCCGGGTAGAAGTTGTACTGCACGCAGTTCACGCAAGCGCCGGCGCCCGTGGCGCAGAAGGCCGGCCGGCCAGAGCCGCAGGTGCCCTGGTCGAATTCGAAGGTCACGAACGACTTGCCCTGGATGCAGCAGCCGGACGAGATCGGCAGGTCGTACTGGACGCACTGGTTGAGCACGCCACCGTCGTTGACCACGTACTGGACCGGCGCGCAGAGCGGCGGCGCGAACGGGTTCGGCTGGAAGCAGCCCTGGCCGTTGTCGAACGCCGGGGTGATGGAGACGCTGACCGGAATCTGGCACGGCTCGGTGAAGTAGAGGAGCACGTGCGCCGTCTGCATGAGGCGCCCGGCCGCTGCCGGCGCAGGGCACGCGCTGCACTGCGCGGGATCGAGCAGCGTGTAGTAGATGTCATCCGGCGGAAGGATGTAACCGAAGGCGGTTCCCGGCGGGGGCAGAACGCCCATCGCGCACGCGGCATTCGTCTGGTTCGACGGATGGAGCGTCGGGTTCTGCTGCACCACGGTAGGCGCGGTCTTCGCGGCGAGCGCCGGCGCGACGGCAAACGCCAGACAACAAATCGCCACAAGCGGGAGTGCGAGGCGGTAGCGGAGCTGCATGATGAGCCCTCCTGCGGGTGCGTGATGCGAACCCGGATGGAATGCGGCCAACCCGTAACAGCCTGCGGCAGCAGCGGGCGGTCATCGAGTTGGGGTGATCAACAAACATGACAATGCGCTGACCGCGTGCCCCGCGTCAACCCAAAAGCAAGTTCTGGTGCCGAATATGGCAACGAATCGTTCTGGTTTGATCATACTAATCATCCTGCGGATCGTTCCGCGAGGACGTGACGCAATGCCGGTTCGATACTCCGGTGATGAAAGTCGAAGCCGGACGTTTCCAGCACCACGGGCTTGACCCGCTGGCTGAAGAGCAGCAGCTCCCTCCCCATCTGGCCGAGCAACAGGCCCAGGGCCCATGCGGGAGCCGGAAGGCCCGAGGGTCTCGAGAGGATGCGGCCGATCGTCCGGGCCATGTCCCGGTTCATGACCGGTCCCGGCGCCACCGCGTTGACCGGCCCGGAGATTCCCGGGTCTTCCACCAGGCGCGTCAGCACCCGGACCAGGTCGTCGAGCGTGATCCAGCTCATCCACTGGCCGCCGGTGCCGAGCGGACCTCCGAGTCCGAGCCGGAACGGAAGCACCAGCCGGGGAAGCGCGCCGCCCCGGGCGGAGAGCACCACCCCGAGCCGCGGGTGGACGACCCGGACCCCCTCGCGGGCCGCGGTCTGGGCCGCTGCCTCCCAGGCGCGCACCACGTCGGCGAGGAAGCCATCGCCGGGAGGGCTGTGCTCGTCGAGCGTCTCATCGCCGCGATCGCCGTAATAGCCGATCGCCGAGGCGCATACCAGCACGCGCGGTGGCGGCACCGCGCGCCCGATCGCGCGCGCGATCAGCCGCGTCCCGGAGACCCGACTTTCGAGGATCGCGGCCTTGCGCGCCCGGGTCCAGCGCCCGGCGGCGATGCTCTCCCCGGCGAGGTGGACGACCGCGTCGCAGCCGGCGAGCGCGGCCGGGTCCATGATCCCGAGCTTCGGGTCCCACCGGTATTCGAGCGAGCCGCGCGGCCGGGTGCGGACCAGCCGGGTGACCCCGTGCCCCGCGGCCCGCAGGGCGGACACGAGCCGGCCCCCCACCAGCCCGCTGGTTCCGCTGACCAGGACGCGCAACGGCCCTCCAGGGGGGGGAACGGGTTCTTACCCCCTTCGCTCCTGCGCCCCCATGAACGCCTTCAGGAGATCGATCGGGACCGGGAAGATGGTGGTCGAGTTGTTCTCGGTGGCGATCTCGGCGAGGGTCTGGAGGTAGCGCAGCTGGAGCGCCGCCGGCTCGCGGGCGATCACCGCCGCCGCCTCGGTGAGCCGCGCCGCCGCCTGGTACTCGCCCTCGGCGTTGATGACCTTGGCGCGCCGCTCACGCTCGGCCTCCGCCTGGCGGGCGATCGCCCGCTGCATCTCCTGGGGCAGGTCCACGTTCTTGACCTCGACGGTGCTGACCTTGACCCCCCAGGGCTCGGTCTGGCGGTCGATGACCTGCTGGAGCGCCTGGTTCAGCTTCTCCCGCTCGGAGAGCAGCTCGTCCAGCTCGGCCTGGCCCAGGATGGAGCGCAGGGTGGTCTGGGCGATCTGCGAGGTGGCATAGAGGTAGTTCTCGACCTGGACCACCGCCTCCTTCGAGCTCACCACGCGGAAGTAGATCACCGCGTTCACCTTCACGGTGACGTTGTCCTTGGTGATGATGTCCTGGGGCGGCACGTCCATGGTCACCGTGCGGAGCCCCACCTTGACCGCCCGGTCGATGATCGGAACCAGGAACACCACGCCCGGACCCTTCTCGCCCAGCAGCCGTCCCAGGCGGAACACGACCAGGCGGTCGTACTCGCGCACGATCCGGATCGCGTTGACCGCCACGACCAGGCCCACCAGCACCAGGAACCCCACCACCGACATGCCGAACGGAACCATCGCTACGCCTCCCTGGTCAGGGGTCGGACGCTCAACACCAGCCCGTCCACCCCGGTGATCTCGACTTCCGTCCCCGGCTCGAGCGGCGTGCCCGAGACCGCGTTCCAAAACTCGTCGCGCAGGCGCACGCGCCCGCCGGGCGCCAGCCGCTCCGTGACCACGGCGTGCTGTCCGATCATCCCCTGGGCTCCGGTGGTGACCCGCGCCTTCTGCGCGCGCCATCCCGCCGCGACGATGAGAAGGAAGAAGAGCGACGTCGAGATCGTCGCGCCGCCGATCACCGCCCACGAGAGGCGCGGGCCGCCGCCCCCGCCCTCGAACAGGATCATCGAGCCGAGCAGCATCGAGAGGATGCCGCCGGCGGCGAGCACCCCGTGGCTCGCCACCTTGATCTCCGCGAGGAAGAACACGACCGCGAGCAGGATGAGCGCCACGCCGGCGTAGTTGATCGGCAGGGTCGAGAAGGCGAGGAACGCGAGGATGATGCAGATCCCTCCCACCACCCCCGGCAGGATCGCGCCCGGGTTCTGGAGCTCGAACAGGAGCCCGTAGAAGCCGAGCATGAGCAGGATGTAGGCGACGTTGGG
>DATEMP010000157.1:0-8199 GCA_035275545.1 Candidatus Eiseniibacteriota bacterium
CGGTGGCCGAGGCGATCGGCGCCGAGCATCACGAGCTCACCATGGACGCGGCCTCCGGCGAGGAGGCGATCCGGCTCTACGCCTCAGGCATGGATCAGCCGCTCGGGGACCCGAGCGTGCTGCCCACCTGGGCGTTGGCGCGCTTCGCGGCCCGGCACGTGCCGGTGGTGCTCACCGGCGAGGGCGGCGACGAGCTGTTCGCCGGCTATCCCACCTATCTCGGCCACCGCTACGCGGCGCTCGCCGACGCGCTCCCCGCCTCGCTCGCCGCGGCGGGGATCGGGCTCGCGCGCCGGTTCCGTCCCGCGCACCACCACGTCACCATCGCCCATCTCGTCGAGCGCTTCCTCGCCACGCGCGGCGTTCCGCCCTTCGAGCGGCACCTGCGCTGGTTCGGGACCGCGTCCGCGGACGAGGCGACGGCACTGCTCGCCGCACCGCTGCGCGAGCGGCTGGACCCGGCCGAGCCGCTCGCCCACATCGAGACCCTGGCGCGCCGGCTCGCCCACGACGGCGTGGTGCGCGATCCGCGCCGGCCCGGGCTCGCCGCCTACCAGCTGCTCGACTTCGAGCTCTACCTCGCGGGCGACCTGCTCACCAAGGTGGATCGCTGCACCATGGCGCACGGGGTCGAGTCGCGCGCCCCGTTCCTGCGCGCGGCGCTGGTCGAGATGGCGCTCGCGCTGCCGGACGCCGCCAAGCTGCGC
Organism: Candidatus Eiseniibacteriota bacterium; assembly: GCA_035275545.1. Taxonomy (GTDB): domain Bacteria; phylum Eisenbacteria; class RBG-16-71-46; order RBG-16-71-46; family RBG-16-71-46; genus WS-11. The sequence goes on from DATEMP010000157.1 coordinate 708, forward strand.
GGCAAGACCGGCAAGTGGGCGCTGCGCGAGGCGGCGCGAGGGGTGCTGCCCGAGGCATTGCTGCAGCGTCGCAAGCAGGGTTTCTCGCCGCCGTTCTCGGCGTGGGCACGCGGGCCGTTGCGGGCGCTGGTCGATGACGCGCTCTCGGCCGAGCGGGTGGCGCGCGCCGGGGTGCTCGACCCGGCGGCGGTGCGCGAGGTGGTGGACGCGCACCTGGAGAACCGCGCCGATCGCGGCCGCACGCTCTGGACCCTGCTCAGCCTCCAGATGTGGGCGGATCGCTGGGTGGCGGGCCGGCCCGAGCCGACCCACGCCTCCGAGGACGTCGCGGCACCCGCGGAGCCGATGCCCGCCCCCGAGGGACCGGCCTACTTGCCCGCGCTGCCCACCGCCGGCTCGGCGAGGTCCACCGGGAGCGCGTAGCGGCGCACGTCCGGAAGCGCGAACGCGAGCGCCAGCCCCACGCCCAGGAGGGCCGCGAGCGTGAGCAGCGCGGTGTGCAGCCCGCGCGCGTCGGCGAGCATCCCGACCGGCCCGATCAGCAGTGCTCCCACTCCCCACGCCGCGCCCATGAGCAGGCTGGCAATGGTCGAGGAGTGGGCCGGGGAGAGCTCCTGCCCCATGACCACGTTGACCGGCAGCGAGGTCTGGAGGAAGAACCCGCCCAGCACCAGGCACACCAGGCCGCGCCAGTCGGGGAACGCGAGGAACGCCAGGTAGAGCGGAGCGGCGGCCATGAACGAGCGCACCACCACGCGCCGGCCGCCCCAGCGGTCGGAGAGCCAGCCCCCGAGGAAGCCACCCAGGGCGCCGAACACCAGGTGCGCGGTGAGCATGTAGCCGCTCGCCTTGACGCTCCAGCCCTGGCGGTTCAGGTAGAGCGGCAGGAAGGTCATGAACCCGTACGACACCGCCGAGCGGCACACCACCACGAAGTAGAGCAGCGTGAGCGGCTTGAGCACCGGCCGCAGGTCGGCGATCCGCGGCCGCGCGCTCGCCGGCCGGTGGCGCGGCGCCACGCGCGTGAACCACAGCATCAGGAATGCGCCCACCAGCATGCCCGGGAACGCTGCGAGCCAGGTGCGCTCGAGGCCGAACGCGCCCACCAGGAGCACGGCGAACAGCGGGCCGAGCGAGAACCCGAACGTGCCGCCGGTGACGAAGATCGCCATCGCCCGGGCGCGGCTGGGTGCCAGGTCGATCGCGAGCGACGCCCCCTGCGGGTGGAACGCGGCGACCCCGATGCCGCCCAGCATGAGCAGCAGCGCGAGCGCGCCGAACGAAGGGGCGAGGCCGATGCCGCTCATGAAGATCGCGGCGACCACCGGGCCGAGCGCGATGAACCACGGGCGGCGCATGCGATCCGCGAGCCAGCCGAACAGGAGCTGGGAGAACGACGAGGAGACCGAGGCGAGCGCCACCAGGGTACCGACCAGCGTGAGGCTCAGATGGAGCTTGGTGACCAGCAGCGGCAGGAGCGGCGAGAAGAAGCTCGAGTAGGCGTCGATCGTGAAGTGGGCGAACGCGAGCAGGGCAAGACGCGGGGTGACGATCGAACGCATGAGACGAGCGACGATAGCACAGCGCCCTGCGCCGCGGGTGCTACGCGGCGTTCATGATCGGCGCGAGCACGCCCTCGACGCGGCCCACTTCCTCGTCGGCGGCCGCGACCAGGTCCGCGACGCCGTGGAGATCCTGGTTCTCACCGTGCGTCTCGATCATGCCGAACAGCTCCATGCAGCGCATCGCCCCGATCGCGCCGCACATGCCCTTGAGCCCGTGGGCCTCGAACTCCACCGCCCGCGCGTCGCCCGCCGCCACCCGGCTGCCGAGGTGCGCGAGTCGTCCGCGCACGTCGTTGAGGAAGGTCATGACCAGGGTGCGACGCATGGTGGAATCCCCCATGCACGCCTGCTCCAGCCGCGCGCGATCGAGCACCGGACCGTCGGGCGTGGGCAGCGGGATCACGACCGCTCCCCTCAGCTCGGCCTCGAACTCGAGCCCCGCGAAGTCCACCGCCTCGAGGACCGGATCCGGGGTCGGGAGGGCAGCCGGCTCGCCGATCATGGGCTCCGCGCTCAGACGCTCGGTGGTCGCTGCCTCGACATCGGCGACCTGCGCCGCCTCGTCTCCGCTTTCCGCTGCCGGCTCCGGCGCCCCGCTCAGCCCCAGGTCGCGCGCCAGGCTCTGCGCTTCGTCCGGGGCCATCACCCAGCGCTGCACCATCTGGGCGAGCGCGTCGAGGTCGATCGGCTTGGCGATGTAGTCGTCCATGCCCGAGGCAATGAGCCGCTCGCGGTCGCCCCCGGCGGTCATCGCGGTCATGGCGACGATCGGCACGTGGCCCCCGAGCCGCGCCTCGCGGTCCCGGATCGCCTGGGTCACGACCGTGCCCTCCATGTCGGGGAGGCGACCGTCCATGAACACCAGGTCATAGGGCTCGCGTCCGATCGCGGCGAGCGCCTCGGCGCCGCTCGCGGCGACGTCCGCCATGTAGCCGGCGCGCTTGAGCGCCGCCTGCGCGACCAGCTGATTGACCGCGTCGTCCTCGACCAGGAGGATGCGGATCCGCTGACGCCGCTTCTCCTCGATCGAATGGCGGGTGATGAGCGGTGCGGCGATCGCCTGGCCGAGCGCCCCGGGCGGGGTGCCGGTGGCGATTTCGATCAGCGCGTCGTGCAGGTGATGCTGCTGGACCGGCTTGATGAGGTAGGCCGAGAAGCCCGCCTCGCGCGCGAGCGCGGCGTCACCGCGGCGCCCGAGGCTGGTGAGCAGCACGAGCCGCGTGGAGTCGAGCCGCCGCTCGGCGCGGATCGCGCGGCCGAGCGCCTCCCCTTCCATCCCGGGCATGTGCATGTCGATGAGCGCCACGCCCACCGGCTGCCCGGCGTCCGCCGCCTGGCGCAGAATCTCGAGCGCCGCGTGCGCGGTCTCGGCCTCGGTCACGTCGCACTCCCAGCGCAGCAGCATCTCGGCGAGCGACTGCCGCGCGCTCGAGGCGGGATCGACCACCAGCACCCGCACGCCGCGCAGGGCGTCGCGGGTGGGCGCGGCCAGCGCCACCGCGAACTGCTTCTCGAGCGGCAGCTTGAACCAGAACGTGCTGCCCTCGCCCTCGCGGCTCGCCACCCCGATTTCGCCCCCCATCAGGCCCACCAGGTTCTTCGAGATCGCGAGCCCCAGCCCGGTGCCGCCGAACCGTCGCGCGATGGTCGCGTCCACCTGGCTGTAGGTCTGGAACAGGCGCGCCATCTGGTCGGGGCTCATCCCGATCCCGGTGTCGCGCACTTCGAACCGCACCATCGCGCGGCTGATCGATTCCTCGACCCGCTCGACGCGGATCGTCACCTCGCCCTGGTCGGTGAACTTCATCGCGTTCCCGGTCAGGTTGAGCAGGATCTGTCGGACGCGCCCGGGGTCGCCGCGCACCAGCGACGGGACCTCGTGGCTCACGTTGCAGACCAGGCGGATGCCCTTCGCGTCAGCGCGCGGGGCGAGCAGCGCGACCACCTGGTCGACGTTGAGCCTCAGGTCGAAGTCGAGGTTCTCGATCTCGAGCTTGCCCGCCTCGACCTTGCTGAACTCGAGCACGTCGTCGACCATCGAGAGCAGGCTGCGCGCCGAGGAGACGATGATCTCGGCGAAGCCCCGCTGGTCGCGGTCGAGCTGGGTTTCCAACAATAGGTTCGTCATGCCGACGATGCCGTTCATCGGCGTGCGGATCTCGTGGCTCATCGTGGCCAGGAACTCGCTCTTGAGGTGCGACGCCACCTCCGCCTCGGTGGCCTTGCCCTGGAGCTGGTCGACGCGGTCGCGCAGGCTCTGGAGCTCGAGCGCGTGCTCCTCGACGTCGCGTGCGACCGCCACGAACTGCACCCCGCCGCGCGTGGTCCGCACGCGGTTGATGCGCACCGCCATGATGCGCTCGGTGCCGTCGGCGGCGAGTGCCGCGACCCGCACGTAGACGATCGGCGTGCCGCGACGGCGCTGGCGCACCACGCGGCGGACCAGGTGCGCGTGATCGCGCCGCACCACCAGGTCGGCGTACGACCTGCCGCGCATGGCCTCGAGCGGGCGGCCGCACAACGCCTCGGCCGAGGGGTTGAGCCACAGGCAGAGACCCTGGTCGTCGAAGGCGAACATCGGCGTGGGCGCCGCGGTGAGGAAGTCGCCGGCGTCGAAGACCGGAAGCTCACCGGTGTCTAAGGCCTCGCCGCCGGGCACGCGCTCGTCGGGCTCGGGGGTCGGCAACGACGTCGTCTCCAAGATCCCTCTCGAAAGATGGTGCCGTCACGCCGGGAGCACGGCCGGTCCCGGCGCTCGGGCAGCAGGACTCAAGTATCGGCGTGGCAAGGAGGTGGCTTAACCGCGGCGGAATCGGGCGTTTCCGGCACGGTGGCGTAGCGTCTTGTCCCCATTGGGGTTATTCTCGCGGGCCGCATGAAGCTCGATCACCTCGTGAAGGATGCATGCCGGCTCGCCGCCCCCTACCGGGTCGACGACGGCGCAAGCTTCCGACTGCGCGACGTGGATCCCGACGACACCGGCGCCTTGCGCGCCGGGGACAAGCCGAAGGCGGAGCGCATGCTCGAGCGCGCGACCAAGGCGCTCGGGGAGCTCCAGGACGTGATGTTCGCGCAGGACTGCTGGGCGGTGCTGGCCATCTTTCAGGCCATGGACGCGGCCGGCAAGGACGGGACGATCCAGCGCGTCATGGCCGGCGTCAATTCGCAGGGATGCGACGTGGTCTCGTTCAAGGCGCCCTCGTCCGAGGAGCTGGATCACGACTTCCTGTGGCGCTGCGCGCGCGAGCTGCCCCGGCGCGGCCACATCACGGTCTTCAACCGTTCCTACTACGAGGAAGTGCTCATCATCCGTGTGCACCCGGAGCTGCTCGGGCCGCAGAAGCTGCCCCGCGAGCTCACCGGCAAGAACCTCTGGGAGCACCGCTACGAGGACATGCGGAGCTTCGAGCGGCACCTGAGCCGCAACGGTGTGCTGATCCGCAAGTTCTTCCTGCACGTCTCGCGCGCGGAGCAGAAACGGCGCTTCCTCGATCGCATCGAGACGCCGGACAAGTGCTGGAAGTTCTCCGCCCACGACGTCGAGGAGCGCGGCCACTGGAAGCAGTACATGCGCGCCTACGAGGACATGATCCGGGCGACCGCGACCCCCTGGGCGCCCTGGTACGTGGTCCCGGCGGACCACAAGTGGTTCACGCGCACAGTGGTGGCGGGAGCCATGGTCGAGGCACTCCAGTCGCTCGGGCTCGAGTACCCGAAGCTCGGGCCGGCAGACCAACGGGCGCTCGCCGCCGCCCGCCGGAAGCTCCTCGCCGAACGATAGCGCCCCCACAAATACAAGGGCTCCGGCCGTTTCCGGCCGGAGCCCCGAGGCTTTCGGCTTCGATGGCGCTGGGTCACCCTCTCAAGGGGCAACGATGCGCCAGGGCACCGGAAGGTCCCCTACGAGGACGCCACCTCCACCGAACCCAAACGACTACTGTCCAATGGATCACCTCCTTTTCGGGGCCACCTTCCACGGAGGGACCCAACCCTCCCGGTCTCCTCGGCCGCCCGAGCCTGCGAGACCGCGCGCGGATAAGGCCGCGCGAATGAACAGAGCACGATCATGAATGCGGCCGCCGCGGTTTGTCAACGGTGAACACGACGCCCGTGACCACCCGGCGGTGCAGAGAGTAGGATGCGCGACAACGCGCCGCGTTTCCGGCGATTCCACGCCTGGTATCGGAAGTCGCCGCCCAATCATCGTCCCGGAGGTGCTCGATGACCGTTGTCGACATGCAGGCTCTCGATGCCTTCAAGCTTGCGCAGAAGCAGGGCTGGGCCCACTTCGCGCCGCTCGAAGTGTTCACCACGCCCCCCGCCGCCAATCTGGTGCGCTTCGCCGGCGTGCGCGCCGGACAGAGGGTGCTGGATGTGGCCTGCGGCACCGGCGTGGTCGCGATCACCGCCGCCGGCAAGGGCGCCAAGGTGTCCGGCCTGGACCTCACGCCCGAGCTGCTCGCGCGGGCGCGGGAGAACTCGCGGGTGGGTCAGATCGACATCGACTGGCGCGAAGGGGACGCCGAGCAGCTCCCCTACGCCGACCAGGAGTTCGACGTGGTGCTGAGCCAGTTCGGCCACATGTTCGCGCCGCGCCCGGACGTCACCATCGCCGAGATGCTGCGGGTGCTCAAGAAGGGCGGCACGATCGCGTTCTCGACCTGGCCGCCCGAGCTCTACATCGGGCGCATGTTCGCGCTGGTGAGCAAGTACCTGCCGCCGCCTCCGGGCGTCTCGCCGCCGGGACAGTGGGGAGAGCCGGCGATCGTGCGTGAGCGGCTGGGAACCGCGGTCAAGGACCTCAGCTTCGACCGCGACAACGCCTGGTTCGCGTCGCTCAACATCAAGATCCAGCGTGACTACATGGAGAAGACCTCGGGCCCGGTGATCAAGCTGGTCGCGAACCTCGAGAAGTCGGACCCGGCGAAGCTCGAAGCGTTCCGCAAGGACTACGAGGCGCTCGCCGCCGAGTACTTCGAGGACAACCAGCTCCGTCAGAGCTACCTCATGACGCGGGCCACCAAGGTCTGACCCTCGTACCGCTGAGACACGAAGCGCCGGGTGGCTTGCGCCGCCCGGCGCTCGTGCTGCGGCGCCGCCCGTTTACGCCCCGCGGACGAGCCGCATGCGGCTGTTCTTCTGGTCGAAGGTGACGCGGAAGTCCTTGAGCACTCCGGATCCCACGTTGCCCACCGGGAACACCGGCTGGAACCCGATCGTGGCGCCCGGGAAGTCGAACCCGCCGAGCCGGACCGAGCCCTTGAGCTCGGCGGCGGTGATCTCGAACTCGTTGCTCACCGTGCGCGCGTGGCCCACCACCCGCGGCGCGCCCGCCAGCGGCAGCCGCGCGCTGTAGCTCGCCGGCAGCGTGAACCCGCCCGGCGAGCCCGCGTCCACGTCCGCGCTCACCCACAGCGAGTCGACCTGGAGCCGGATCGCCGGAATCCCGCGATCCGCGGAGAACGCGATCACCTGCTTGCCGTTCGCGGGCGGCAGCGTGCCGCGCTCGATCCTCAGCCGGTTGCGGGGATAGTCGAGCGTGAACAGGCACTCCTTGAACAGCGCGAAGCCCAGGATGCCGTCGATCGGCTCGCCCATGCGCCCTTCGTTGTAATCCCGCACCGCGGCGTTCAGGCCCTCGAACCGGGCGCCGCCGATCTCGACCGAAGCGAGACGCACCAGGTTCATCATCCGCGTGTTCCGCCCGCTGGGATCGCCGCTCCGCACCTGGCCGACCGTCTCGAGCCCGAGCTTCGCGGCGAGCGCCGAATCGAGGCGCGCGGCACCGCCGGCGCCGGTGTCGATCGCGAACCGGAACGGCCCCTGGCCGTTGATCATCACCTGCACCGCGGGCAGGTGCCCGCTCCGGGTCATCTCCACCTCGGCGCCGCGCTCCGGGATGGTGGTGCGCTCGGGGAAGTCGCCCG
>DATEMP010000158.1:0-2023 GCA_035275545.1 Candidatus Eiseniibacteriota bacterium
CGGCGACACGCGGCGTCGCGCCGCGCCGGCGGCCCGCGTGTCTTGCGTTCCCGGCAGGGTGATCCTAAACTCCGCGCCCGGTGTGTGGAGCGGCGGTTCGGGCTCCCACGCGTCGCCTGTCCCACGCGAGGAATTCCATGACCTTTGTCATCGCCGAGCCCTGTATCGGCGTCAAGGACAAGTCCTGCGTCGAGGTGTGCCCCGTCAACTGCATCTACGAGGGCGAGGACATGTATTACATCCACCCCGACGAGTGCATCGACTGTCAGGCGTGTGAGGCGGCGTGCCCGGTGCAGGCGATCTTCCCCGACAACGGCGTGCCCGAGAAGTGGCTGTCCTTCATCGAGAAGAACAAGGTGTTCTTCGAGAAGAAGTGACCCTCGACACACTTCCCACCCGCGAGCAGGCGATCGCGCTGCTCCACGAGTGGATCCAGAACCCGGGACTCCGCAAGCACTGCTACGCGGTCGAGGCGGCGATGCGCGCCTACGCGCCCCGCTACGACGGTGATCCCGAGCGCTGGGGCCTGACCGGGCTGATCCACGATTTCGACTGGGAGCGCCATCCCGACCTCGAGCGCCATCCGATGCTGGGTGTGGAAACGCTGCGCGCCCAGGGCTGGCCCGAGGACATCTGCCGCGCGGTGCTCGGCCACGCCGAGCGCAGCGGCGTGCCGCGCGACACACCGATGGCGAAGGCGCTCTATGCGTGCGACGAGGTGGCGGGGTTTCTGGTCGCGTGCGCGCTGGTCACGCCGGGCAAGTCTCTCGCCGACGTCGAGGTGGCCTCGGTGCGGAAGAAGATGAAGCGCGCCGATTTCGCGCGCAACGTGAACCGCGAGGACATGGTGAACGGCGCCGCCGAGCTGGGCGTGGACCTCGACGAGCACATCGCGTTCGTGCTCGAGGCCATGCGCGGGATCAAGGGCGAGCTGGGACTGTGATCGACAGTCCCGCCCCCGCGATGGGCTGGATCGCGTTCCAGGAGCACTGGCACGAGTTCTTCCTCATGACCGGCACCGCGGCGGTCACGCTCGCCGGGCTCCTGTTCGTGGCGATCTCGCTCCACCTCGACACCCTCATCCATCCCGCGCGCGCGCACCTGCTCGCCTTGTCGCGCTCGATCCTCATGTCCTATGTCATGGTCCTCACGCTATCGCTCATGATGCTGGTGCCCCAGCAGCCCATGCGCCCGGTGGCGGTCGAGCTGATCGCGGTGGGGGTCGTGTTCTTCATCATCACGGTGCGCCAGGTGCGCCGTGAGAAGGCACTCGATCATCCGGACTTTCCGCTGAGAGTGTTCCGCCGGCGTCTCATGCCGACCATGATCGGCTACGCCATGGTGGCGGCGACCGGGGTCGGCATGCTCTGGCTGAAGGTCCCGGACTTTCTCTACTTCCTGATCGGCGCGCTCTGCATGCTGCTCGGTAACGCGACCGGCGCGTCGTGGGACCTGCTGGTGCGCACGGCGAAAGTGCGACGGAGCGAAGCCGACGCGTCCGAGTAGACGCCCGCCACAAAAATGGCCGACGTCGGATAGAGACATCCTGCCCCGGGAACATTCCGTCGGGGAGGCACCCCACTCGACGTCGGCGGTTCGCATCTTTCCGGCCGGCGGTCCCCCGTAAAGGTTCCGCTCTCGACCGCACCCGCTGAGTGTGCGGGTGGAAGTGACGTCCAAGTCGTCAATGCACCCGGAACGTCTGCACCGCACATTCGACCTCGGCCGCGGGCGAGTCAACCAGGAAAATGCTGAGCGCGGATGCAGCAAGGTTCGCGCCGCGAGCGGGCGCGGTGCGTCATGCGAAGCGCGTGTCAGCGACCGAGCGGACCATGCGCGCGGTATCTCCTTTTCAACATGTCCGCTGCGGGAGGTTCGCTCTCACGTGACCACGGGCGCCGCGCGCTCGGCGGACAGCGTGACCGCGCCCAGCGTCTCGTCCACGCGGCCCTCGGCACGCACCACCTGGCCGTGCACCGCCGCCGCGTGCGCGCGGAACGCGTCCGGGAACAGCACGCACTCG
>DATEMP010000159.1:0-3825 GCA_035275545.1 Candidatus Eiseniibacteriota bacterium
CGCGCGCCGCACAGCGCTTCACCGAGCGGCTCGCCGACATGCTGCGCTACACGATCGAGGCGGGCAGCCGGTCGGCGGCGCTGCTCGCGGACGAGATCGCGTTCGTCGAGGACTACCTGGGCGTGGCGCGCGAGCGCTACGAGGGGGACCTGGCGTTCCAATACCGCGGCTCGCGCGAGTTGCTCTCGGCGACCGTGCCGCCGCTGCTGCTGCAGCCGCTGGTCGAGAACAGCATCAAGCACGGCCTCGCTCCGGGCGCGAAGGCGCTGAGCCTGACGCTGAGCGCCGAGCGGGACAACGGCTGGCTGACGCTGGTCTTCGAGGACGACGGCACGGCGGGCGGCAATGGTGCCCACGGGCTGGGCGTGGGCCTCGAGAACCTGGAGCAGCGCGTGCGGCGATTCGCCGGCGACCGGTCGACCCTCGAGGCCGGCCCGCGCGAGAACGGCGGGTTCGCGGTGACGGTGCGCTGGCCGGACCGCTGCGTGGAGACCCGGACCAGCCGCGAGGAGAGCGGGATGAGCCATGAGGAGACCGGGATGAGCCACGAGGAAACCCGATGAGGGGCGGGGGGAACCGATGAGGGCACGACGACATGCACCTGATGGCGCCACCGGACGCAACGTTCCGGCCGGCGAGCGCACGCTCAAGGCGGTGATCGCCGACGACGAGCCGCGCGCGCGCCAGTTTCTCGAGCGGCTGCTCGCCGAGCAGGGCGACGTCGAGGTGGTGGGCGAGGCGAAGGGCGGCGGCGAGGCGCTGGCGATGGTGACCAAGCTCTCGCCCGACGTGGTGTTCCTCGACATCCAGATGCCCGACCTCTCGGGGCTAGAGGTGGCGCGTCACCTGACCGGCGAGAACGCCCCGGTGGTGGTGTTCGTCACCGCCTACGATCAGCACGCGGTCGAGGCGTTCGAGGTCTCGGCGATCGACTACCTGCTGAAGCCCATCCGGCGCGAGCGGCTGGCGGAGACCATGCGGCGCGTGGCGAGCGAGGTGCGCGGCGGCAAGCGCGGACGCCAGGAGGCGGCGGTGCGCGCGGTGCTCGCGAGCCCCGCGATCCAGCAGGGCATGGAGCCGCTGCGGCGCCTGCCGGTGCGGTTCCGGCGCGAGGTCAAGCTGCTCGACCTGGACCAGGTGGCGCGCATCGTGTCGCGCGATCGGGTGGTGCTGGCGTGCGCCGAGGGGCGCGAGTACCTGGTGGACTACACGCTCCAGGAGCTCGAGGCCCGGCTCCCGGTGGGGCAGTTCGTGCGCGCGCACCGCGCGGCGCTGGTGAACATCGACGCGATCGAGTCGTACGGCGGCGAGGACGGCGTGCTGGTGCTGCGCCTCAAGGACGGCACGCGGGTCGAGGCGAGCGAGCGGCGCGCGGCGGAAGTGCGCCGGCGGCTGCGGTAGCTTTTTAGCTGGGCTGAACCTTGTAGGCGGGCTCGGTGCTGATCAGGCGGTCCGGGGGTGGTCTCTCCCCACTCGGCCCCTCGATCGCACCCACGCTACTCGGGGCTGTCGCGGGGAGGGACCACCCCCGGACCTCGACGCTGGAACCAGCCTTCCATCCGGCTCACTAATGGCGCCTTGCCGCCGCCGCCGCCGCCGCCCTTCCTTGCTGTTCCCTATTAGCGCCTTTTCTTTACGCCTTTCCTCGCTCCACCTCACCGCCGGGCCGCCGTTCCTTTCTGTTCACTATCAGCGCCTTTCCTTTCCGTCTTTCCACTCGCCGGCCTTTTTTTCATGCCTCGCTGTAACAATTCCCATTCGCCCTTTGGACCGGTTTCCGTAGCGTCGGCTGGCGCCTCGGTCTTAGACTTTTGCGCCTGCGGGCTGTCCCTGCCAGAGGAGGAGTGCACCATGCCGCTTGCCCGGATCGTGTCGATGCGTTGGTCGACTGCTGTACTGACCCTCGTTGCTGCGCTCTCGCTGGCGTGTCACGCGCACGCCGCTGTTACGCTCGGATTCCTCGAGACCTGGCCGGGGACGTCCCTCGAGGGATGGACCAGCCAGGCGCTGAACACGAACCCGGGGACCGGGGGGACGGGTGGCAACGGCGACGGGTTCCTGCGGGTCGAGACCAACAGCGGCACGATTCAGAACTGCGGCTCGTTCTCGCCCGATGCGGCGTACGTCGGCAACTGGACCGCGGCCGGCATCACGCAGATCCGCCTCTGGCTCAACGACGTGGACGCCGACGACCCGCTCGAGCTCCACTTTGCGATCGGCAGCGCCACCAATTTCTGGCACTACGACGTCGGGTTCGCGCCTCCCCTCCACCAGTGGGCCGAGTTCATCGTCGACCTCTCGGCCGTGGGCCAGTGGCATCAGATCATCGGTGCCGGCACGTTCGCGCAGGCGCTCGCGGGGGTGACCCGGGTGCACATCCGCCACGATCTCCCGCCGTTCGTCCAGCAGCCGGATCAGATCGAGGCGACGTTCGGCCTGGATCACCTGCTGCTCACGAACGGGATCGTCGGCGTGCTGCCCGAGGGTCCGCGCGTCGCGCAGCCGGTGCAGCTCGCCGCCCCGGTGCCCAACCCGTCGCACGGGCCGGTGGCACTCGCGCTCCAGGTGTTCGACGGCGGCGCGGTGCGACTCGAGGTGGTGGACGCGACGGGGCGCCGGGTGCGCAGCGCCGAGCTTGCGGCGGGCGGATCGGTGCAGCGCGTCTGGACCTGGGACGGCCTCGATGACCACGGGCGTGCGGTGCCGGCCGGCGTCTACCGCGTCCGCGCCACCAGCCCATCCGGAGGGACGACCCGCGGGCTCGTGCGCGTGAACTGACGCCCGCGCGGCGCGCGAGCGCGCGTGCGGCTCAGAGCACGAGCCGCATGACGCGCTCGCCTTGGTCCTCCACGCCCGTGTAGACGAACCCCATCCGCTCGTAGAAGGGGCAGGGGCTGCCGTCGCCCGGCACGCAGCTGGTCTCGAGCAGGGTCGCCCCGGGGCGCGTGCGCACATGGGCGATTACCAGCTCGAGCGCGCGACGTCCGAACCCCAGGCCCTGGTAGCGGGCGTCGATCATGAACCGCCACAGGAAGTAGGCAGGCTTGTCGGGCTCGTCCTCGAGCATCACGAAGCCGACCGGCGTCCCGCCTGCGTACACGCCGCGGAACCACGCGGTGCCGGGCGAGAAATGCGCCTCGGCGATCGACATGCCGTTCCGCGCCACGAACCGGCGCTGGGCGGGCGTGACCTCGAGGTGGACGATTTCCCGCACGGTGTCCTTGGCGATCTCGCGCAGCGTGACCTCGGCGTCGCGCCCCGGCGGCTCGGGCGTCGCCTGCGTGGCGTCCAGCGCCGCAGCGATCGTGCGGATGCGCATCAGGTGGTGGTCGTCGTGCTCGGCCACGAACTGGGCGCAGTCGACGAGCCGCATGTCGCACTGGAGCCGCTCGTGGAAGGCGCTGCGCTTCTGGAGCTCGGGCGAGGCGGCGAGCAGCGCGTCGACGAACCGCGCGCGGCGCTCGCGCAGCTCCTGGATGATCTCCTCGGGCTCGCGCGTCGTGTGTCGCTGGACCAGCTCGGCGAATCGCTCGGGGCGCGCGGGCGTGTAGGTGGCGCGGCCCGCCTCGAGGTCCGCGATCCGCTGCTCCCAGAGCTCCTCGACGTCCGCCAGGTGACCCGCGTTCTGGAGGATCGACCACTTGCCCTCGTGCGGGACCGCGAGCCGGTCGCCGCGGAGGGTGGCGAGCAGTGCCGCCAGCCGCGGGGGCGTGCCGCGCAGGCGCTCGGCGAAGTCGGCGAGCATCCAGAGCGGATGCCCGAACCGGAACCGCCGCTCGGGCCACGCCGGCCGGCGCAGCGCGTCGCCGGTCTCGACCGCGTCTC